>NZ_JBYTEO010000152.1:0-502 GCF_058791355.1 Pseudomonas sp. EB271-G4-1 | reverse complement strand
TGATCGTTCCCATGCTCTGCGTGGGAATGCCGCCAGGGACGCTCCGCGTTCCACTGACGACGCATGACATGAGCCGTGCGCAATGGTGACGCGGAGCGTCACAGGAAGCCCTGTGTGAAATTGGTTGCCTGCGTACATATCCATTGCTGCGGTAACGGCCACTTATGGTTTCGCTTTTACAGCGACTCCCTTTTTCAAACGCCGGAGTGCCGGCCCAGCAAAAAGGAAGCAAAAGGCTTTGCCCCACCACTCGGTGCCTCGCTGGGGCTCGGCATGCCCTCTCTCCGGCATTGCTCCGTGGGGCGCCCAGATCAAAAACAAAAGCGAGGCGGCCTTAAAGCCGACCTGACTTTTGCAGGTGCACCTCGATCCCCTGTAGGAGCGAGCATGCTCCGGGCGGCGTTCCGACGATTGATCGTTCCCATGCTCTGCGTCACTAGTGTCCGGTAAAAACCGAAGGGGGAGCTTGCTCCCCCTTGCTGTTGGCGGCCGTCAGTCATAA
>NZ_JBYTEO010000151.1:0-505 GCF_058791355.1 Pseudomonas sp. EB271-G4-1 | reverse complement strand
GGGGCATCGCCCTCCGGTTGGCTTCGCTGGCACCTACATGCGATGTGTTCGACTGCGTCGAACGGCGCTGCGCGCCAATCCCCGGATGAACACCTCCACTCAGCCTCCCGATATAGGGCGGGTAGATCAAGATCAAAAGCTGAAGGCGAGCTAACGCTCGGCCTGATGAGTGGTGAGGGGCGGGTGTGCGCCAAAGTGTTTTTGTAGGGGAAAGGGTTGCCCGTGATGGCGGCCTGCGGCCGACGTGATTTTTGCAGATACCCCCAATTCCCTGTGGGAGCCAGCCTGCTGGCGATGGACGTCAACGATAACGCGCGACGTCTGGATGAACGCGTTGCCTTGAAGTCCATCGCCAGCAGGCTGGCTCCCACAGGGGGGCGGGGACAAGCCTGTAATCAGGTCGGCTTTAAGGCTGCCTCGCTTTGGCCTTTGATCTTGATCTGGCTTTTGATTTTCTTGCCCCCTCGAGAGGCCGAGTGGAGGTTCTGCGCAGTGGGTAAACCGG
>NZ_JBYTEO010000150.1:0-513 GCF_058791355.1 Pseudomonas sp. EB271-G4-1 | reverse complement strand
GGCGTTCGGTGCCTCGCTAATGCTCGGCATACCCTCGCTCCGGTCCTGCTCCGTGGGCCCGCCGCGATGGGCCATCCTTGGCCCAGCGCGGCTAAACCGGCATCCCTGCCGGTTTACCCACTGCGCAGAACCTCCACTCGGCCTCTCGATGGGGCAAGAAAATCAAAAGCGAAATCAAACGCAAAAGCGAGGCGGCCTTACAGCCGACCTGATCGGGAGCCGTACGTGTTCCTCCTGTAGGAGCCAGGCCTGCCGGCAAAGAACGATAACGCGATACAACAGATACACCGCGGCGCCTGGTTCGCCGGCAAGTCGGATCGCCGCACCGCTGGCTCCTACAGGGGGCTGGGGGTATCCGCAAAGATCAGGTCGGCTGTAAGGCCGCCTCGCTTTGCTTTGGATTTGGGTGCCCCGTTAACCACGATGGCCGAACGCGGGCATTGCGCAGTGGGGAAACCGGCAGGACGCCGGTTTAGCCGCGCTGGGCCAGGGATGGCCCATCGCGGCGACCCA
>NZ_JBYTEO010000149.1:0-522 GCF_058791355.1 Pseudomonas sp. EB271-G4-1 | reverse complement strand
GAAGGCTGCCCAAGGCAGCCTTCAGCTATGAAACATGTTTACCGGACACTAGTGACGCAGAGCGTGGGAACGATCAATCGGCGGCGTTGCGGTCCCTGCGCACCGATCGTTCCCATGCTCCGCGTGGGAATGCCGCCGGGGACGCTCCGCGTTCCGCTTTTGACGCAAGGCTTGAGTCGGGTGCAAGGGTGACGCGGAGCGTCACGGGATGCATTCCCACGCAGAGCGTGGGAACGATCAATCGGCGGCGTTGCGGTCCCTGCGCACCGATCGTTCCCATGCTCCGCGTGCGAATGCCGCCGCGGACGCTCCGCGTTCCGCTATCGACGCAAGGCTTGAGTCGGGTGCAAGAATGACGCGGAGCGTCACGGGATGCATTCCCACGCAGGAGCGTGGGAACGATCAACCGGCGGCGTTGCGGGCCCTGCGCACCGATCGTTCCCATGCTCCGCGTCACTAGTGTCCGGTAAAAACCGAAGGGGGAGCTTGCTCCCCCTTGCTGTTGGCGGCCGTCAGTCATAA
>NZ_JBYTEO010000148.1:0-527 GCF_058791355.1 Pseudomonas sp. EB271-G4-1 | reverse complement strand
AGTTCGACGAAGTCGGCCTCCAGGGCAATGCACAGCTCGATGATGCGGTCGATCTTGTCGATGTTGTGCCGATGGGTCACGAAGTTCAGCACCATCGGGTAGCCATGGGCTTTCACGGCGCGGGCCATTTCCAGCTTTTGCGCGAAGGCCTTTTTCGAGCCCGCCAGCAGGTTGTTCACCTGCTCGTCGCTGGCCTGGAAACTGATCTGGATGTGATCGAGACCAGCCTTCTTGAAATCGCTGATTTTCTGCTCGGTCAGGCCGATGCCGGAGGTGATCAGGTTGGTGTAGAACCCCAGCTGGCGAGCTTCGGCAATCAGCTCGGCGAGGTCCTGGCGCACCAACGGCTCACCACCGGAAAAGCCCAGCTGCGCCGCGCCCATCTCGCGTGCCTCGCGGAACACCTTGATCCACTGCTCGGTACTGAGCTCCTGGCCTTGTTCGGCAAAGTCCAGCGGATTGGAGCAGTACGGGCATTGCAGCGGGCAGCGATAAGTCAGCTCGGCCAGCAACCAAAGGGGCAGGCC
>NZ_JBYTEO010000147.1:0-574 GCF_058791355.1 Pseudomonas sp. EB271-G4-1 | reverse complement strand
TTCACCCGAGTTCTCTCAAGCGCCTTGGTATTCTCTACCCAACCACCTGTGTCGGTTTGGGGTACGGTTCCTGGTTACCTGAAGCTTAGAAGCTTTTCTTGGAAGCATGGCATCAACCACTTCGTCACCTAAAAGGTAACTCGTCATCAGCTCTCGGCCTTGGAATCCCGGATTTACCTAAGATTCCAGCCTACCACCTTAAACTTGGACAACCAACGCCAAGCTGGCCTAGCCTTCTCCGTCCCTCCATCGCAATAACCAGAAGTACAGGAATATTAACCTGTTTTCCATCGACTACGCTTTTCAGCCTCGCCTTAGGGACCGACTAACCCTGCGTCGATTAACGTTGCGCAGGAAACCTTGGTCTTTCGGCGTGGGTGTTTTTCACACCCATTGTCGTTACTCATGTCAGCATTCGCACTTCTGATACCTCCAGCAAGCTTCTCAACTCACCTTCACAGGCTTACAGAACGCTCCTCTACCGCATCACCCGAAGGTGATACCCGTAGCTTCGGTGTATGGTTTGAGCCCCGTTACATCTTCCGCGCAGGCCGACTCGACTAGTGAGCTATTA
>NZ_JBYTEO010000146.1:0-830 GCF_058791355.1 Pseudomonas sp. EB271-G4-1 | reverse complement strand
CACTTGACAGCAAATGAGGCTGCTGTAGAATGCGCGCCTCGGTTGAGACGAAAGATCTTAACCAACCGCTCTTTAACAACTGAATCAAGCAATTCGTGTGGGTGCTTGTGGAGTCAGACTGCTAGTCAACAGATTATCAGCATCACAAGTTACTCCGCGAGAAATCAAAGATGTAACCAACGATTGCTGAGCCAAGTTTAGGGTTTTCTCAAAACCCAAAGATGTTTGAACTGAAGAGTTTGATCATGGCTCAGATTGAACGCTGGCGGCAGGCCTAACACATGCAAGTCGAGCGGATGAAGAGAGCTTGCTCTCTGATTCAGCGGCGGACGGGTGAGTAATGCCTAGGAATCTGCCTGGTAGTGGGGGACAACGTCTCGAAAGGGACGCTAATACCGCATACGTCCTACGGGAGAAAGCAGGGGACCTTCGGGCCTTGCGCTATCAGATGAGCCTAGGTCGGATTAGCTAGTTGGTGAGGTAATGGCTCACCAAGGCGACGATCCGTAACTGGTCTGAGAGGATGATCAGTCACACTGGAACTGAGACACGGTCCAGACTCCTACGGGAGGCAGCAGTGGGGAATATTGGACAATGGGCGAAAGCCTGATCCAGCCATGCCGCGTGTGTGAAGAAGGTCTTCGGATTGTAAAGCACTTTAAGTTGGGAGGAAGGGCAGTAAATTAATACTTTGCTGTTTTGACGTTACCGACAGAATAAGCACCGGCTAACTCTGTGCCAGCAGCCGCGGTAATACAGAGGGTGCAAGCGTTAATCGGAATTACTGGGCGTAAAGCGCGCGTAGGTGGTTTGTTAAGTTGGATGTGAAA
>NZ_JBYTEO010000144.1:0-1034 GCF_058791355.1 Pseudomonas sp. EB271-G4-1 | reverse complement strand
TCGTCCTTTTCGGCGATGGGGCGATAACGCTCGCGTTGTGCGTCGCTGAAGCCGCCGACGGCGCTGAGAAAAGAAGCCAGCATGTGTTTGGGTCGGCTGAAATCGATAATGACGTCATAGCCTTCCCAGTCCCACGGACTGACCCAAGGCGTTACGCCTGACTCTTCACACACCCAGCCATCGAGAAGATTGTTGTCGGCGTCGTGAAGCAGGTTTTCCAGGCGATACCAGGTGCGCGCGTTGCGCGTCGGGTTCGCGGGCACTTGGATTTTCCGGTCCGGGGGCAGGCCATCGAGCAATTTCTTGGGCACCAGCAAGTCGGCCGCACTGCGCGGGCTGGAATCACTGGCCATCTGCATTTGCGCAGCGGTGTGCCCTTCAGGCGCCACCACGGGGGTGCCCTTGGCCAGTTTCAGCCAGGTCCGGTCTTTTTCCGGCAGGCGCTCGGCCCAAATCCGACAGGCGTCAATGAACGCCTCGACGTCATCACCGCTGAACGTTTCCAGGTGCAGCTTCTTTTCCGGCTGATCCGCGTCACTGTCCTGATACAGACCGAGGTGGCCGATCAAGTCGCCTGCCTTGATCGCGACGGGTGTATCGAGGACCACGATCCGGTCCGTCGCCAGCGGTTCCAGCACGCGTTGCAGCGCCGCGAACCGTACCCACTGCGTGACCCGTTCCAGCTTGCGAAATTCGCCTCCACCGCTGACAGTGACGAGCGTGTCTTTGGGCAATTCGCTGATTGCCTCGTTGTGCAGGTTGGCTTGCGGTCGCACCTTGAGGGCCCCTCTAGCCGTTTCGACGCGATGCTGACCGTTCACCACCGACTGCAGGAACTGAGATGCGAGGTAACCGCGCAGCGATCCATCGGCATTGCTCAGGCTGGCCGGGCCCAGGCGGTTTTCCAGACGTCGGTACTCGCCGTCGCCGCTGATGCTCAGCTCGGCGCCGCAGGGCAAGAAGTCAGCGACCTTGTCGGACCGGGGGCGGTAGTAAACGTACACGCCGCGTTGTTCGGGATCGTCAGGATGGGG
>NZ_JBYTEO010000143.1:0-1052 GCF_058791355.1 Pseudomonas sp. EB271-G4-1 | reverse complement strand
TCTTGGTAAAACCCTTTCCAGGCTTCGGTTCGACTCGCCGACATAGCCGCATTGTGCAGAAGGCGGCGGGCTTCTGGATCGCCTCGCTTGGTCAAACTCCGGCGACCATCTTTTTGCCCTGATTTTGACACCCGCAAGTCCATTCCAAGAAAGGCGATAAAGGCATCTGCGTTTCGGAAGTCTCCGCGCTGGAACGCCGTGAGCAAGCGCGCGCCAGTCAAAAATCCAACCCCTTCAACTTTCAAGCAACGCTTCAACTGCCCCAGCAAACCGGCTTCTTTCAGCTGATCGTTGATCGTCTTTTCGATCAGCGTCTCAAGCTGCTGCATGGACTTTATTTGCTCGGAAAAAGCAGCCTTCAGCAAGGGCTCATTCGACCAGCTTTGCACTAGGCCGACCCTGGCCTGGACCAAGGCCGCCCGGCGGCGAAAAAGACTCAGGAGTTGGCGATACAGCGGTGTCGGCGGCGTCCATGGGTGAAGTTCTTCATGCTCGTTCTTCAGATAGCGAGCAAGCAGTTTGGCATCCAGTGCATCGGTTTTGGCACGGACCTTCACACCTTCTCGGTAATGTTTGAGCTCATAGCCGCCCACCATGTAAATCACGCAGCCGGCCTCAAAGGCCAGGTCAGCGAACTCCAGGTGGTAGATGTTGGTGGCTTCAACAGCAATAGCCACACTCCCCGGCAAGTCCTTTAACCACTTGTTGATGCTGGTTTTGTTGTTGGGAATCTCTTCAAGCAGGTCCAGTTCGGCGTGATAAATCACCAATTCTTTCTTGGCGACATCCACGCCCACGATCGGCTTTGAAACAGAAACCGGCATTGCCATAGGTTTTCCTCCGGGATAAGGTTTTAAGCACTTGAAGGGCTCACCCAGAGGCGCAGGCTTGTTCCTATCGTCGGTCTAGGCCAGATGCATTCTTTATCGGCGCTTGGGTGAAAGGAGGAGGGGCGAACTCTCCCACAGTCTGTACTGCGTCAACAGTCAGAATCGAGCCTTGTCCCTCCTCCTCCCTTCAAGTCCTACCATACAAGCGAGCCTGCTCGCGAA
>NZ_JBYTEO010000142.1:0-1250 GCF_058791355.1 Pseudomonas sp. EB271-G4-1 | reverse complement strand
AAGCAAAAGGCTTTGCCGGTATGACTCACCCACATAGGTAACAAAACAGTTCAAGCACATAGGTAACAGTTTTTAACTGGCACTGGTCGATTCCGAGGATCTGACCATGCCGTGGCGAGAGCTCAAACCTATGGACCTGAAAGTGATGTTCATTGCCGACTATCTGTCCGGTCGACTTAATTTCAGCCAACTTTGTGCGGCTCACAGCATCAGTCGCAAGACCGGTTACAAGTGGGTAGCCCGCTACAACGCGGACAGCATCAACGGATTGGCGGAGTGCAGTCGCAAGCGCCACTCTCAAGCTCAGGCTGTGCCGTTTGCGGTCAAAGAGGCCATTCTTGAGCTGCGCGGCCAAGGGCAAACCACGCCAGGCCCGAAAAAGATCCAGACAGCCCTGAGAGAGCGGTTTCCAGATCAGCCGCCACCCTCCAAAACCACGATCTACAACGTGCTTAAAAAAGCGGGATTGGTGGTGTCTCGGCGGTTGCGCCAACGTGTCGCCGTTTATCCCAAACCACTTCAGAAAGCCGACCTTCCTAACCAGCTCTGGAGCGCTGATTACAAAGGCCAATACCTGACAGGAGACGGTGTCTGGTGTTACCCGTTGACGGTAATGGATCACGCCAGTCGATTTTTACTGGCTTGTGAAAGCATGCCGAGCACGACTTTCAAGGACGCCAAGGCCACCTTCGAGCGGTTATTCAAGATGTATGGAATGCCTGAGCGGATCCGTACGGACAACGGAGTCCCTTTCGCCAGCGGTGGGCGTGCCGGGTTATCGCAGTTGTCTATCTGGTGGGCCCGCCTGGGCATCATTCACGAAAGGATTCAGCCGGGTCGACCCGAGCAGAATGGACGGCATGAGCGCATGCACCGCACGCTTAAGAGCACATTGCCAAGGCCGCCGGAAATTGAGTGGGGAGCCCAGCAGAAGCATTTTGACCTGTTCATGCAGCACTATAATCATGAACGTCTTCATGAGGCTTTGGGGCAGAAAACACCAGGCTCCTGCTATACAAGCTCGTCACGGGCATTTCCGAGGAAGCTGCCGGAGATGAAGTACCCAAGCCATGTTGAGGCATACCGAACGGACTCCAACGGCGTGGTGAACAAAGGAAGGCTCAGAATCTATGTCGGCTATGTCCTGAAACATCAGATAGTCGGATTGGAGAACATCAGCGAAGGGGCTTGGGACATCATCTTTGGGCCTGTTCTACTGGGACGGGTTGATGAACGAGACGCTAAGGATG
>NZ_JBYTEO010000141.1:0-1294 GCF_058791355.1 Pseudomonas sp. EB271-G4-1 | reverse complement strand
GCGTCACTAGTGTCCGGTAAAAACCGAAGGGGGAGCTTGCTCCCCCTTGCTGTTGGCGGCCGTCAGTCATAATCGGATTTTTCAGACTCGATTTTGGCTCATGTTTACCAGCACCCGTTTAGCCCACCTGCTCAGTGCGATCCCGCGCCAGTTCTTTCGGCAATCCACCGAAAGGCACCAGGCTGATCGCTACGTCAAACGCTGCACGTCCTGGCAATTGCTGGTGACACTGGTTAGCGGTCATGTAACCCAAGCCTTAAGCCTGCGGTCCTTGGCGACTTTCTCCGAAACTCTAAGCCCGCATAGCTACCATCTTAAAGCGGGTCCGGTCGCCCGCTCGACCCTGTCGGATGCCTTGAACAAGCGTGACTACCGGCCATTCCAGGACCTTTGCGAGTTGCTGTTGCGCGGCATCAGCCGCCAGCAGCGCAAAGAAGTCGGTGCCATGGTTAGCCTGCTTGATTCCACGTCGATCACTTTGCGCGGACCTCACTTCGATGGCTGGACAGCCGCCACGAAAACCCGCATTACGCAGGGCTTGAAAGTACATGTCGGGCTAGATTTGGCGCAGTTGGCCCCGGTGTACGTCAACATCACTCCTGCCAACGTCAACGACCTGAGCGATGCACTGGAAATGCCGATTCAGGCCGGCATGACGTATGTCTTTGACAAGGGCTATTGCGATTACAACTGGTGGCACCAGTTGCAGACCAAAGGCGCTTTTTTCGTCACCCGCCTGAAGAAAAACGCCAATATCAAAGTGCTGCACAAGCACTCGACCGTAGCCGAGCAAAGCCCGGTCATGACCGATGAAGTCATTCTATTCGGCAAAAAGCATCTGGGCGGTAAGCGTCTGAATGACTACCGAGAAACGCCGGTAAGACGCGTGGTGGTTGAGCGCGAGGGACATGCCACGCCGTTAATCCTGGTGACCAACGACTTCGCAAGAACAGCTGAAGAAATCGCGGGCTTGTACAAAGATCGCTGGAAGATCGAGCTGTTTTTCAAGTGGATCAAGCAACATCTGAAACTCAAACGCTTCTATGCCTTCTCTGAAAACGCCGTGCGCCTGCAGATTTACAGTGCCTTGATCAGCTACTTGTTACTGCACCTTTTCCATCGTCGCTCAGGATTTACCGGTTCGTTGTTCGAGCTGACGGTTCGCATATCTCACGTCCTGCACGAACGGCCCGCTACTCCAGAACTGAGGGATCGACGAAGGCAGGAGCGAGAAAAGCTGAAGGCTGCCCAAGGCAGCCTTCAGCTATGAAACATGTTTACCGGACACTAGTGA
>NZ_JBYTEO010000140.1:0-1660 GCF_058791355.1 Pseudomonas sp. EB271-G4-1 | reverse complement strand
GGCCCAGAGTGTGTAAAAACAGATTAAAACACCGGTCGGCACGCAGTGCCGACCGGTGTCGGACAGATGATCAAACCTGCAACGCTCGTACAGCCACAAGCGGCCCTGCAATCGCTAGCGAGGCTCCATTGCTAGTTTAAGGGGGCAAAACGGCAGCCTTTCAGGCCACCAGCGCTTTCATCAGATTCTGCGCACCGAGGATTTTCATCACCCTTTTCCAGTTGTAAGCGAGCACATTCAAGCTCATTTCGGTGCTCACTCCAGCCAGCCGTCGCGTCAGAAAATGCGTCGCCCCCATCCCTTGTTTGAGCGTCCCGAAGGGATGTTCGACCGTTCGCTTGCGGATGTTCATCATCTGCGGCGCATTGTTCAGGCGGGCCTGCATCTGCTCCAACACCGCCTCATGTTCCCAGCGCCGAATTTTTCGCTCTCTGGCTGGTGTGCATTGCGCCTTTATCGAGCAGGCCTGGCAGTTGGAGCGCCAATAAACGTCAAGCTTCTTGCCCTTGTCGAGGTAAGAGTTGCGCCAAATCAGCACTTCCTTGGCGGGACAGATGTACACATTTTTGTCCGCGTCGTAGACAAACTCGTCATTGCCGAAACGGCCATCGAATTTGGCCCGCGAGCTCAGCGTTTTCGGCACATAAGCCGTGATCCCTGCCTCGTGGCAGGCCAGGATTTCTCCGCTTTTGTAATACCCTCGATCCGCCACCACCGACAACGCTTCGAGTTGCATCGCCTCACGGGCCTGCTCGGCCATCGAGCTGAGCTGATCACGGTCGTGCCCGACATTGGTCACCTCGTGCGCCACGATCAAATGGTGTTTGGTATCGACTGCTGTCTGCACGTTGTAACCCACGATGCCATTACCGCTCGTCATCATCGAGCGCGCGTCCGGGTCGGTCAGCGAGATCTGTTTGTCCGGCGATGCTTCAAGCTGTATTTCAATCGCCTGGAGCGCCTTCATCTGCTCCTTCAATTTGGCGATTTTCTCTTCCAGGCCGCCTTTGGGCCCTGAGGACGTGGGCTCTTC
The DNA here is from genome assembly GCF_058791355.1 of Pseudomonas sp. EB271-G4-1. Taxonomy (NCBI): domain Bacteria; kingdom Pseudomonadati; phylum Pseudomonadota; class Gammaproteobacteria; order Pseudomonadales; family Pseudomonadaceae; genus Pseudomonas; species Pseudomonas sp. EB271-G4-1. Next base: position 627 of record NZ_JBYTEO010000140.1, on the reverse strand, counting down.
CCGATCAGCCTCATCCAGCACCTTCAAATAACGGGCAATGCTTGCTTCGATGTCTTGCATCCGGCGCTTGAGCTTGGCGCTCGTGAAGTTGCGGTCACGGTGGTTCACCGCCTTAAACTTACTGCCATCGATGGCGACGAAATGTTCCGAGAAAAGCCCCAGTTGCTGACACAGCACGACGAACTGCCGACAGACGCCTCGAATGGCCTTGCCATTGTCTTTGCGGAAATTGGCGATGGTCTTGAAATCCGGCATCAGGCGACCGGTCAGCCACATGAGCTCGACGTTGCGCTGCGCCTCGCGCTCAAGGCGCCGGCTTGACTGGATACGGTTGAGATAGCCGTAAATGTAGATCTTCAGCATGACGGCCGGGTGGTACGCCGGTCGGCCGGTTTCGGCAGGGATAGCACTTTGAAAACCCAAGGCGATCAGGTCGAGTTCATCCACGAAGACATCGACAACACGCACCGAATTGGTGTCGCTGACGTAATCGTCCAGGCTCTCGGGGAGCAAGGTCGTTTGACCTCGGTGTTCACCTTGAATGAAGCGTTTCATGGGCAGCCCTTGCGATGAAATCCTGGGCGAATCATAGCAAGGGTTGGCTGGAGTTTTTACACACTCTGGGCC
>NZ_JBYTEO010000139.1:0-1997 GCF_058791355.1 Pseudomonas sp. EB271-G4-1 | reverse complement strand
CGAAAACGGCTGTCGCCGTCGTCCAGCGGCGTGACCTGGGCTTGTTCCAGCAGGCGGATCAGGCCCCAGGTGCCTGCGTAGTCGCCGAACAGCCGTTCGTTGGCCTGCACGCTGGTCCAGGTCAGGCTCGCGCCGGGGTATTGGCTGCGACCGGGCCAGTTGAAGCGCTGCCAGCTTTCCTTCTGGTTGAAGTACTCGTGTTTCTCGCCGTTGAGGGTGAAGGTGGTTTGCACCACGTCGCGCACCGGTTTGCCTTGCAGTTCGAAGCTCAGGCCCATGCCGCCGTCGGTAAACAGCACGTCGGCCAGGTGGCTGAGCTGGTTGATCGCCGTGAGGAACTGCGGATTGAAACGCAGGCCCTGGCTGTGTTGGGCGTCGGCCACCCAGCGGCTGCCCTCCTTGCGCAGCAAGCCGCCCAGTTCGCGCTGCAGGAATTGCTCGAGGCGCCCGGAGTCGGCGCGGATCATCTGCCCGAGCATCGGCAGCGAGGCGTCGCTGGCGGTGACCGCGAAGGGGTAGCGCCCGGTGAACGCTTCGTGCCATTCGCTGACGATCGCCCGTTGCCACTGGCGGTTGAGGCTGCTGGCTGAGGGTTGCAGGACCCGCTGCCAGGCCTGCTCCAGTGGCTGCACGAACAGGGTCTGGCCGATACCGCCCCACTCCGCCCCGAGGCTGGCGGCGAGCTGGCTGCCGTAGGCGCGGGTGTCGGTGAGGTCGATGCTTTTGCCCTGGAACACCGTCTGCGCCAGGGTCTGGGTCATGTCCTGCGGGTCGGCGGCGTGGTTCACCTGTTGCAGGGTCAGGCGGGTGCGCGTGACCTGGTTGAGGAAGGCTTGCAGGCTCAGGCGCTCGTTATCGCTCTGGCCTTCGGGGGGCTTGCCGAGCAGGGCCAGCAGCGGACCGAAGGTGGCGTCCAAGGGGCCTTTGGGCCCCTGCTGCGCCTGCTCGATCAACGGCGCCGGCGCCTGGGCGATCAGCTTCTGCGCCGAGCTGATCAGCGAGTCGGCCAACGCCTGGCTGCGGGTGCCGGCCTGGCCCTGGTAGGCCAGGGTGTTCATCAGCGCGATCAGCGGCGACTGGCGCACGTCGCTCATCAGGGTCAGCTGGTCGATCACCTCGCCGAGGTTGTTGGCCGGCTGCCAGCGCAGGCGGTTGAGGAACTTCAGCCAGGCGCTGGCGTAGTCCTGGAAGTAGCGCCGGGTCAGGCGTTCGCGCAGCATGTCCGGGGTCAACTCGGCGGCGATGTCGCCCGGCCGGTCGCTGAGCACCCAGTCGATTTCCTCACGCCGCGCCTCGGCGACGGCCTCGATGGCCGGGCGCACCTGGCCCTCCCAGGCCTGGCGGGTAAACACCCCCGGCACGCTGGCCGGGCTGACGAACAACGCTCGCGCCTCGGTGTCGCCGACCATCTGCGCCAGATTTAACGCCGGGGAATGATTGGCCGAGGCGTCGAGCACCTGGCGGTACAGGCTGGCTTCGGCATTGCGCTGACCCAACTGGCCGAGCAGCAGCTGGCGCACCTGGGCCACCAGCTGCGGATCGGCCGGCATCCCCCACTGCGGATGCGCCGCCAACTGCTCGCCATAGAACTGCCAGAGCAGCGGCGACAGACCGTGCCACAGCCCCGGCGAAACCCCGTCGGCGCTCGGCTCGAGCGAGCCCATCACTTTGACCAGAAAACTCGCATCGGCTTTTTCCGGCCGCGCCAGCATCAGGTAAGCCTTGAGTTGTTCGTAGGCCTGGGGCGCGCGCTTGAGGCGTTCGGGGCTGTCGGCGGGCAACTTGATCAGGGCAGTGAGTTGTTGTTGCAGGCTGGCCAGCGCCGGGTCGCGCAGCAGGCGCTGGTTGGCCTCGACGTAGGCGGGCCAGAGCAGTTGCAGGAGTTCTGTGTTCTTGTTCAGGCCGAAGCGCTGGTACCAGGGCGTGCCGTGGGCAGCGCGGTAATCCAGGCGGCCGAGCTCGCGGGTCAGTTCGTTGAGGGCGAGGAATTGTTCGTC
>NZ_JBYTEO010000138.1:0-2052 GCF_058791355.1 Pseudomonas sp. EB271-G4-1 | reverse complement strand
GGCGTAGGCTGCGATCTTTTGATCTTGATTTTTTAAGATCAAAAGATCGCAGCCTGCGGCAGCTCCTACAGTGCGTTTGAATGGGATTAATGATGTACAGCCTTGAAGACTTATTGCACCTGATGAACCGCCTGCGCGACCCGCAGTACGGCTGTCCGTGGGACATCAAGCAAACCTACGCCACCATCGTCCCGCACACCCTCGAGGAAGCCTATGAAGTTGCCGATGCCATCGAGCGCGGTGATTTCGATCACCTGCAGGGTGAGTTGGGCGACCTGCTGTTCCAGGTGGTTTACTACAGCCAGTTGGCGCGGGAAGAAGGGCGTTTCGAATTCGCTGGCGTGGTCGACAGCATTACCCGCAAGCTGATCCGCCGTCATCCGCATGTATTTCCCACCGGTGATCTGTACGCGCCGCTGGATGTACCGCGCTTGAATGAAGAGCAGGTCAAGCAGCGCTGGGAGGAGATCAAGGCCGAAGAGCGTGCGGAGAGATCCGCTGCACCGCAACAGCTGTCCTTGCTCGACGATGTCCCGGCAGCCTTGCCGGCACTGTCCCGTTCGGCAAAATTGCAAAAGCGCGCAGGGCAGGTCGGTTTCGACTGGCCAGACGCGTTACCCGTGCTGGACAAGGTCCGGGAAGAACTCGATGAAATACTCGAAGCGATGGCCGATGACGACTCGGTGGCGATTGCCGATGAAGTCGGCGACCTGCTGTTTTCCGTGGTCAATCTGGCGCGTCACCTCAAGGTCGATCCGGAAACCGCGCTGCGGGGTGCCAACAGCAAGTTCGAACGACGCTTCCGTTTTATCGAACAGGCATTGCGCGACACCCATCGTCCCATGGAAGATTGCACCCTCGAAGAGTTGGACGCCCTGTGGGGCGAAGCCAAACGCCAGGAAAAGAATGTGCCCAGCTGCGGTTGAGCAGTTGCCTAAGTGAGTAATAAGCACCATGAGCATTTCCCTTCGCGACCAGTTGCTCAAAGCAGGGCTGGTCAACCAGAAGCAGGCCAAGCAGGTCAGCAAAGACAAACAGAAGCAGCAACGCCTGGCCCACAAGGGGCAGATCGAGCTTGATGATTCCCAGCAGCGTGCAGCCCAGGAGGCCATGGCCGAGAAGGTCAAGCGCGATCAGGAGCTCAACCGTCAGCAACAGGAAAAAGCCGAGGCCAAGGCCCGTGTCGCGCAGATCAAGCAATTGATCGAAGCCACGCGCCTACCGAAATTGACGACCGAGGACTACTACAACTTCGTCGACGACAAGAAGGTCAAGCGCCTCTCGGTCAACACGCTGATGCGTAACAAGCTCAGCAACGGTTCGCTGGCCATCGTGCATCACGCCGGCGGTTATGAAGTGATCCCCCGTGAAGCTGCCCTGAAGATCCAGGAGCGCGATCCGCAGCGCATCGTGCAACTGAATGTGCAGACCGAAGAAGTGGCCGCCGAGGACGATCCGTACGCGGCCTATCAGATCCCGGATGACCTGATGTGGTAAGCGGTTAACGGCTGCAATAACGACAAACCCCGCTCATGGCGGGGTTTGTCGTTTTTAATGCGGTCATTGCTCAAGCGGAGCGTAGCGCTCGTTGCTGCTCCAGAGTTTCCAGTTCGGCCTTGTAGTTGTGGGCGTCAGTCTCGCTATGGAACATCCCGACCAGCAGGTCCTGTTGGTACACATCCCAGATGCGGACACCGGCGGCTACGCCTTCGTGTGACATGCGTGAATCGTCGCGTTCAGTTACTTTTACAGTCATCTGCTAGCTCCAATTTCTATTATCTGCAGCAAGGCATGTGCAGGACTCTGTTATAGAGTTTGGTAGCTAGCTAAGTAAACGACTGAGTCTGGAAAGAGTTTGTTGCAGAATTGGAAACAGTCCTGCAGCCCGCGTAATCCGCGACATTCAGTCGCAGGCTGTTGAGTTCCATGACAAAAGCTTCATGTTCACGAGGAAGATTCGCGGCCTAAAGGCCGACCTTGTGGGGGGGGGGGGGGGGGGGGGGGGGGGGGGGGGGGGGGGGGGGGGGGGGGGGGGGGGGGGGGGGGGGGGGG
>NZ_JBYTEO010000137.1:0-2490 GCF_058791355.1 Pseudomonas sp. EB271-G4-1 | reverse complement strand
GCCGCAGGCTGCGATCTTTTGATCTTTTAAAAAGCAAAAGATCGCAGCCTGCGGCAGCTCCTACAGGGGGATGTATGTGCCTAAGCGCCCGTGCCACCCACGGTGATCGCATCAATCTTCAGCGTTGGCTGGCCGACACCCACCGGCACCGACTGACCATCCTTGCCACACGTCCCCACACCGCTGTCCAGCGCCAAGTCATTGCCGACCATCGACACCTTGCTCATGGCCTCCGGGCCGTTGCCGATCAACGTCGCGCCTTTGACCGGGGCGGTGATCTTGCCGTCTTCGATCAGGTACGCCTCGCTGGTGGAGAACACGAACTTGCCGCTGGTGATGTCCACCTGGCCGCCGCCGAGGTTGGCGCAGTAGATGCCGCGCTTCACCGACGCGATGATTTCTTGCGGGTCGCTTTCGCCGGCCAGCATGTAGGTGTTGGTCATGCGCGGCATCGGCAGGTGCGCGTAAGATTCGCGACGACCGTTACCGGTGCGGGCTACGCCCATCAGGCGGGCGTTGAGCTTGTCCTGCATGTAGCCCTTGAGTACGCCGTTTTCGATCAGTGTGGTGCACTCGGTTGGCGTGCCTTCGTCGTCAACGCTCAAGGAGCCACGACGACCGGCCAAGGTGCCATCATCGACGATGGTGCACAGCTTGGACGCCACCATCTCGCCCATGCGCCCGCTGTAGGCCGAACTGCCCTTGCGGTTGAAGTCGCCTTCCAGGCCGTGGCCGACCGCTTCATGCAGCAGCACGCCCGACCAGCCGGAGCCCAGCACCACCGGCAAGGTTCCGGCCGGCGCCGGAATGGCTTCCAGGTTGACCAGCGCCTGGCGCAACGCTTCACGGGCATAACCCATGGCGCGATCTTCAGCCAGGAAATAACGGTAATCGGTACGCCCGCCACCGCCGTGACCACCGCGTTCGCGACGGCCGTTCTGTTCGACGATCACACTGACGTTGAAGCGCACCAGTGGCCGGACATCCGCCGCCAGGCCGCCATCGGTGGACGCCACCAGGATCCGCTCCCAGACCCCGGCCATGCTCACGGTGACTTGCTGGATACGCGGATCAAGGGCACGGGTGGCGGCATCGATGCGCTTGAGCAGGTCGACTTTCTCGGCACGGGTCAGCACTTCCAGCGGATTGTCCGGCCCGTACAACTGCGCCACATCCTGGGTGGTGAACGCTTGCACGGTGCCATTCTGTCCGGCCCGGGAGATCGACCGGGCGGCTCGGGCAGCCGCGCCCAAGGCTTCCAGGGTGATGGCATTGCTGTAGGCAAAACCGGTCTTCTCACCGGATTGCGCGCGAACACCAACCCCTTGGTCGAGGTTGAAGCTGCCTTCCTTGACGATGCCGTCTTCCAGCGCCCAGGACTCGGAAATCTGCCCCTGGAAATACAGGTCGGCGGCATCGATGCCAGGGCCGGCCAGGTCGCCAAGCACACCTTGCAGGCTTTCGATCGTTACGCCACCGGGTGCCAGGAGGTGCTCACTGACTGAGGACAACAACTCGCTCATATGCTTTACGCCTTAAATTCATCGTTCTGAGGCAGGCCGCTGGGCGCCCTGCGAGAAAAAGCGCCGGTGACTGGACACCGGCATCCGCGCCCGGATGGACGCCTGTTCGCTGCTATCGCGTTCGGCCAGCAGCACGGCCTCGCCTTGATCCTGTTGTGCCAGCACCCGTCCCCATGGGTCGACGATTGCCGCGTGCCCCCAGGTTTCCCTCGGCCCCGGATGCGTTCCACCCTGGGCGGCCGCGAGCACATAACATTGGGTTTCGATGGCTCGCGCACGAATCAGCACATCCCAGTGCGCGGCGCCGGTTACGGCGGTGAAAGCCGACGGCGCGGTAATCAGTTCCGCGCCGGCAGCACGTAATTCACTGTAGAGCTCCGGGAAGCGCAGGTCATAACAAACCGTCAGGCCGACTCGCCCGACCGGCGTATCCGCAACCACGATCCCGCTGCCATAAGCATAGTCATCGGATTCGCGATAACGGCCGCGATTGTCTGCCACGTCCACGTCAAACAGGTGCAGCTTGTCGTAGCGAGCGACCGTTTCGCCTTGGTCGTCAACCAGCAACGAGCAGGCATGCACCTTGGCCGACGGTTGATCCACCGGCGGCAACGGCAAGGTGCCCGCCACAATCCATAACTTGAGGTCGCGGGCCGTCTGTTTCAACCAGGGCAGGATCGGGCCTTCGCCCAACGCCTCGGCGCGACCGATGTCGGCGATGTCGCGCCGGCCCATGGCGGCGAAATTTTCCGGCAGCACAGCCAATTTCGCACCGCCCACGGCCGCTTGTTCCAGCAACTGACGCGCCCGGGCCAGGTTGGCCAGCACATCGCTCTGGCTGACCATTTGAATTACCGCTACAGACATGGCCTTTCCCTGATCGGATACCAACGCATACCTGTAGGAGCTGCCGCAGGCTGCGATCTTTTGATGTTGCTTTTAAGATCAAGATCAAAAGATCGCAGCC
>NZ_JBYTEO010000136.1:0-2578 GCF_058791355.1 Pseudomonas sp. EB271-G4-1 | reverse complement strand
GGCTGCGATCTTTTGATCTTGATCTGATAAAAATCAAAAGATCGCAGCCTGCGGCAGCTCCTACACGGGGTGGGGTACTACTTGGGCATCTCCGCCTTCATGCCTTCCACGTAATAATTCATCGATGCCAGTTCCGTATTCGTCGCGCTGACACCCGCCGGTATTTTCTCGACCCCGGCCTGGTCCTTGATCGGCCCGGTAAACGGCTGCAACGTGCCGCTCTTGATGTCGGCGATGATCTGCTCCGCTTCAGTCTTCACCGCCGCCGGTACCAGGTCGCTGATCGGCAGTTCAACGGTGCCTTCCTTGAGGCCACCCCAGTAATCCTGGGTTTTCCAGCTGTGGTCGATCACGCTTTGGGTTGCTTGAAGGTAATGCGGCGCCCAGTCGTTGACGATGGAGGTCAGTACCGCCTTGGGGCCGAAGTGCGCCATGTCCGAAGCGTAGCCCACCGCATACACGCCGCGACGTTCCGCGGCCTGGATCGGCGCCGGGCTGTCGGTGTGCTGGAACACCACGTCCACGCCCTGGTCGATCAGCGCGTTGGCGGCATCGGCTTCCTTGCCCGGATCGAACCAGGAATTGACCCACACCACTTTGATTTCAGTGCCCGGGTTGTACTTGTTCAGGGCCAGTTGAATGGCGTTGATGTCGCGGATCACTTCCGGGATCGGGAACGAGGCGACGTAGCCGATCTTTTTGCTTTTGGTCATCTTTGCCGCAAGGAAACCGCCGACGTAGCGACCTTCATAAGTGCGCGCCAGGTAGGTGCCCAGGTTCTTGTCCTGCTTGTAGCCGGTGGCGTGTTCGAACGTCACATTGGGAAACTGTTTGGCGACCTTGAGTGTCGGGTTCATGTAGCCGAATGAGGTCGTGAAGATCAGGTCGTACTTGTCCTTGGCCATGTTGCGGATCACTCGCTCGGCGTCCGCGCCTTCGGCAACGTTTTCCACATAGTTGGTGGTGATTCGGTCGCCAAGCTTTTGCGCCAGTGCCTGGCGTCCCTGTTCATGCTGGTACGTCCAGCCGTGGTCACCGATAGGACCAATGTAGACAAAGCCTACTTTCAGTGGCTCAGCGGCAAAGGCGCCGAGGCTGATCCCGAGGCCGATGGCGGCGCACAGCAGTGTGTGCAGTGGACGTATTTGCATGAATTCGAACTCCCTTTTGTTGTGTGTGGAGAGGGTCAATGCAAAAGCCTGACCAACCGGACAACAAATGCCAGGGAAACCGTGTGATGGCTATCGCGAGCAGGCTCGCTCCCACATGGAAACGCGATTACCTGTGGGAGCGAGCTTGCTCGCGATGAGGGCTGCAAGGTCGAAAAAAGTGCATGACCTTAAAGAGGCGCCATCCACTGGTGCGCTAAGGTGAAACGAAACGTTATCGCCGCGTTGCAGTCAGTCGCATATCGCACCTCCTCGGCAAAGGCCCGACATGCTCACGATTCTCAAGCAAGAAACCTTTCTGCTACTGGCCTTGATCGCCGCACTCGTGGCTTTCCCGCTGGAGCACTGGTTGCTGCACAGCGGCCAGGCGATCGCGCTGGCTGGCGGGCTGGTGCTGATCGCATTCATCGTCGCCGCCTCCATGCGTGTCGCCCATCAAGCCGAACTGCTCGCGGAAAAGGTCGGCGACCCTTACGGCACGATGATCCTGACCTTGGCCGCGGTGCTGGTGGAAGTGGTGATCCTGGCGATCATGATGAGCAACGAAGCGTCGGCTACGCTGGTGCGCGACACGATTTACTCAGCCGTCATGCTCGACATCAATGGCATCCTCGGCCTGGCGGCGTTGATGGGTGGGCTCAAGCATGGCGAACAGTCCTACAACGACGATTCGGCGCGCAGCTACAGCGTGATGATCCTGACCGCGATGGGTGTGTCGATGGTGGTGCCGGAGTTCATTCCCAAAGGCGACTGGAAGCTCTATTCGGCGTTCACCATTGGCGCGATGGTGGTGCTTTACGCCTTGTTCCTGCGGATGCAGGTCGGGCCGCACAGTTATTTTTTCAGCTACAGCTACCCGGAAAAACGCCGCAAGAAGGAACCGCTGGAGCAGGAGCCGGCACCGATCAGCCTGACATTGTCGATCGGCATCCTGGTGTTCGGTGTGGTGGTGATCGGTGCCCTGGCCGAAGTGATGTCCAAGACCCTCGACCTGGGGCTGGAAGGGACGGGCGCACCGCCGGTGATCACGGCGATTCTGGTGGCGGCCATTTCGGCTGCCCCGGAAATTCTGACGGCATTGCGCGCAGCATTGGCCAACCGCATGCAGTCGGTGGTCAACATCGCGTTGGGGGCGTCGCTGTCGACGGTGATCCTGACGGTGCCGGTGATGGAAGCAATGGCGCTCTATACCGGGCAGCCGTTCCAGATGGCGATGACCCCGGTGCAGACGGTGATGATCTTCATCACCCTGATCGTCAGTGCGATCAACCTCAACGATGGCGAAACCAACGCCATCGAAGGGATGACTCACTTTGTGCTGTTTGCGACGTTCATCATGTTGTCGTTGTTGGGTCTGTAGGAGCTGGCGCAGCCTGCGATCTTTTGATCTTGCTTCTAAAAAACAAGAT
>NZ_JBYTEO010000135.1:1288-2623 GCF_058791355.1 Pseudomonas sp. EB271-G4-1 | reverse complement strand
ATCAAATTGCTTGGGTGTTATATGGTCAAGCCTCACGGGCAATTAGTATTGGTTAGCTCAACGCCTCACAGCGCTTACACACCCAACCTATCAACGTCGTAGTCTTCGACGGCCCTTCAGGGGACTCAAGGTCCCAGTGAGATCTCATCTTGAGGCTAGTTTCCCGCTTAGATGCTTTCAGCGGTTATCTATTCCGAACATAGCTACCCGGCAATGCCACTGGCGTGACAACCGGAACACCAGAGGTTCGTCCACTCCGGTCCTCTCGTACTAGGAGCAGCCCCTCTCAAATCTCAAACGTCCACGGCAGATAGGGACCGAACTGTCTCACGACGTTCTAAACCCAGCTCGCGTACCACTTTAAATGGCGAACAGCCATACCCTTGGGACCGGCTTCAGCCCCAGGATGTGATGAGCCGACATCGAGGTGCCAAACACCGCCGTCGATATGAACTCTTGGGCGGTATCAGCCTGTTATCCCCGGAGTACCTTTTATCCGTTGAGCGATGGCCCTTCCATACAGAACCACCGGATCACTAAGACCTACTTTCGTACCTGCTCGACGTGTCTGTCTCGCAGTCAAGCGCGCTTTTGCCTTTATACTCTACGACCGATTTCCGACCGGTCTGAGCGCACCTTCGTACTCCTCCGTTACTCTTTAGGAGGAGACCGCCCCAGTCAAACTACCCACCATACACTGTCCTCGATCCGGATAACGGACCTGAGTTAGAACCTCAAAGTTGCCAGGGTGGTATTTCAAGGATGGCTCCACGCGAACTGGCGTCCACGCTTCAAAGCCTCCCACCTATCCTACACAAGCAAATTCAAAGTCCAGTGCAAAGCTATAGTAAAGGTTCACGGGGTCTTTCCGTCTAGCCGCGGATACACTGCATCTTCACAGCGATTTCAATTTCACTGAGTCTCGGGTGGAGACAGCGCCGCCATCGTTACGCCATTCGTGCAGGTCGGAACTTACCCGACAAGGAATTTCGCTACCTTAGGACCGTTATAGTTACGGCCGCCGTTTACCGGGGCTTCGATCAAGAGCTTCGCGTTAGCTAACCCCATCAATTAACCTTCCGGCACCGGGCAGGCGTCACACCCTATACGTCCACTTTCGTGTTTGCAGAGTGCTGTGTTTTTAATAAACAGTCGCAGCGGCCTGGTATCTTCGACCGGCGTGGGCTTACGGAGCAAGTCCTTCACCCTCACCGGCGCACCTTCTCCCGAAGTTACGGTGCCATTTTGCCTAGTTCCTTCACCCGAGTTCTCTCAAGCGCCTTGGTATTCTCTACCCAACCACCTGTGTCGGTTTGGGGTACGGTTCCTGGTTAT
>NZ_JBYTEO010000135.1:0-1192 GCF_058791355.1 Pseudomonas sp. EB271-G4-1 | reverse complement strand
AGGTGATACCCGTAGCTTCGGTGTATGGTTTGAGCCCCGTTACATCTTCCGCGCAGGCCGACTCGACTAGTGAGCTATTACGCTTTCTTTAAAGGGTGGCTGCTTCTAAGCCAACCTCCTAGCTGTCTAAGCCTTCCCACATCGTTTCCCACTTAACCATAACTTTGGGACCTTAGCTGACGGTCTGGGTTGTTTCCCTTTTCACGACGGACGTTAGCACCCGCCGTGTGTCTCCCATGCTCGGCACTTGTAGGTATTCGGAGTTTGCATCGGTTTGGTAAGTCGGGATGACCCCCTAGCCGAAACAGTGCTCTACCCCCTACAGTGATACATGAGGCGCTACCTAAATAGCTTTCGAGGAGAACCAGCTATCTCCGAGCTTGATTAGCCTTTCACTCCGATCCACAGGTCATCCGCTAACTTTTCAACGGTAGTCGGTTCGGTCCTCCAGTCAGTGTTACCTAACCTTCAACCTGCCCATGGATAGATCGCCCGGTTTCGGGTCTATTCCCAGCGACTAGACGCCCTATTAAGACTCGCTTTCGCTACGCCTCCCCTATTCGGTTAAGCTCGCCACTGAAAATAAGTCGCTGACCCATTATACAAAAGGTACGCAGTCACAGAACAAAGTCTGCTCCCACTGCTTGTACGCATACGGTTTCAGGATCTATTTCACTCCCCTCTCCGGGGTTCTTTTCGCCTTTCCCTCACGGTACTAGTTCACTATCGGTCAGTCAGTAGTATTTAGCCTTGGAGGATGGTCCCCCCATATTCAGACAAAGTTTCTCGTGCTCCGTCCTACTCGATTTCATGACTAAGAGATTTTCGCGTACAGGGCTATCACCCACTATGGCCGCACTTTCCAGAGCGTTCCGCTAATCTCAAAGCCACTTAAGGGCTAGTCCCCGTTCGCTCGCCACTACTAAGGGAATCTCGGTTGATTTCTTTTCCTCAGGGTACTTAGATGTTTCAGTTCCCCTGGTTCGCCTCTTGCACCTATGTATTCAGTACAAGATAACCATCTTATGATGGCTGGGTTCCCCCATTCAGACATCTCCGGATCAAAGTCTGTTTGCCGACTCCCCGAAGCTTTTCGCAGGCTACCACGTCTTTCATCGCCTCTGACTGCCAAGGCATCCACCGTATGCGCTTCTTCACTTGACCATATAACCCCAAGCAATCTGGTTATACT
>NZ_JBYTEO010000134.1:0-2636 GCF_058791355.1 Pseudomonas sp. EB271-G4-1 | reverse complement strand
TGCGTATTTCGGCCCATCGTGACCGCCCGTTTCGGTACATCGTGACCGACCCTTTCGCTAACGCGTGACCGCTCATTTCGCTAACAACGTGACCGATTTCCGCCTGTTCCGAAACAGCCGGTCACGCCCTTACCGAAATGAGCGGTCACGTTGTTAGCGAAATACCCTGCACCTCATTGCGCATGACCTGACCCGCCGCCACCCTGCCCCCATTTCGGGGAGTCGAAGGATGGCGGCGCAGCGAGTAGCCATGCGTAATATCAAAGAATGCCTGCGCCTCAAGTTCGAGGCCGACCTGTCCCACGAGAAGATCGCCCGCGCCTTGCAGCTGTCCAAAGGCGTGGTCAGCAAGTACATCAAGGCCGCGCGTGACACCGGCATCGAGTGGCCCGCGTTGGCGCTGCTGGACGAGGTGGCGCTCGGTGCCGCCCTGGTGCCCGCCGCCAGGATCATCCACACCCGCGGCGACCGGGTGCTGCCCGACGTGATCACCCTGCACCGCGAACTACGTCGCAAAGGCGTGACGCTACAACTGTTGTGGGAGGAGTACACCGCCGCTCATCCCGACCAGCCGACCTACCGCTACACCCAGTTCGTCGAGCACTACCGCAGCTACGCCCGTACCCTCAAACGCTCGATGCGCCAGCAGCACCGCGCGGGCGAAAAGCTGTTCATCGACTACGCCGGGCCCACGCTGCCGGTGATCGACGCCGCCACCGGCGAGATCCGAGAGGCGCACATCTTCGTCGCCGCCCTCGGCGCCTCGAACTACACCTACGCGTGCGCCACGCCGAGCGAGACCCAAGTGGACTGGCTGACGGCGTTGAGCCAGGCCCTCAGCTACTTCGGTGGCGTCCCCGAAATGATCGTCCCGGACAACCCACGAGCCCTGGTCGCTCGGCCCGACCGTTACGAGCCGGGTCTGAACCGCGCGGCGCTGGAGTGTGCCCAGCACTACGGCGCCATCATGCTCCCGGCACGCCCACGCAAACCACAGGACAAAGCCAAGGCAGAGGTGGCCGTGCAAGTGGTCGAGCGCTGGATCATGGCGCGGTTGCGGCATCAGCAGTTCTTCAGCCTGCACGCGCTCAATCAAGCCATCGCGGGCTTGCTGGAGGACTTGAACCGACGCCCCTTCAAAAAGCTCGACGGATGCCGACGGGACTGGTTCGAGCAACTCGACCAGCCGGCGCTGAAGCCGTTACCGGCGCACCCTTACGAGGTCGTGACCTTCAAACGCTGCAAGGTCAACATCGACTACCACGTCGAAGTGAACGGAGCCTTCTACAGCGTGCCCTCGGCGCTCGCGCGGCAAAGCGTCGACGCCCGAGTGGGCGCGCATACCGTCGAAATCCTGCATGGCCACCGACGGATCGCCAGCCACCTGTTGCTGCAACGGCGCGGCGCCTACAGCACCCAGAGCGAACACATGCCCGCGTCGCACAAGGCCCATCGCGACTGGACACCCCAGCGCCTGCTCGACTGGGGCGAGCGGATCGGCCCGCACGTGCGGCAGATCGTCGAACATCAACTGACCCACAAACCGCATCCGGAAATGGGCTACCGCTCCTGTCTGGGCCTGCTCTCGCTGGCCCGCCAGTACAGCAACGAACGCCTTGAAGCGGCGGCCCATCGCGCCGTCCAGCTGCGTGCGCTCAACAGCCACACCGTGCGCAACCTGCTCAAACAAGGCCTTGACCAGCAGCCACTGCCCAAGGCCCGCGCCGCCGCACAACCCGCCTGCCACGAAAACGTGCGTGGTGCCGACTATTACACCCAAAAGGAGCTGTTCAATGATGACCCAACACACGCTTAATCAGTTGCACCAACTGCGCCTGAGCGGCATGGCCAAGGCACTGGAAGAGCAATGGACACTGCCGGCCTGCCACAGCTTGAGCTTCGATGATCGGCTTGGCCTGCTGCTCGACCGCGAACTGGCCTGGCGCGACAACAAACGCCTGGAGCGCCTGCGCAAACAAGCCAAGCTCAAATACGGCGGGGCCTGCCTGGAAGACCTTGATCGCCGTCGCGGCAGAGGCCTGGACGAGCGCCAGATAGCCACCTTGGCCAGCGGCGACTGGATCCGCCAACAGCACAACCTGCTACTGACCGGCCCAACCGGCGTGGGCAAAACCTGGCTCGCCTGCGCCTTGGGCAACCTGGCCTGCCGTCAGGGCTACAGCACGCTGTACCTGCGCACGCCGCGTCTGCTGGAGCAACTGCGCATCGCCCACGGCGACGGCAGCTTCGGCCGCACGTTGCAGCAACTGGCCAAAATCGACGTCCTGATTTTGGACGACTGGGGTCTGGCGGCGCTGGAAGAAAATGCTCGGCATGACTTGCTGGAAGTGATCGACGACCGCGCCGGCTCTCGGTCAACAGTACTGACCAGCCAACTGCCGGTCGAACACTGGCACGGCTGGATCAACGACCCGACGGTAGCCGATGCCTTGCTGGATCGACTGGTGCACAGTGCTTACCGACTGGTGATGAAAGGCGAGTCGCTGCGACGTCAAAAGACAGAAGAAGAGGCGGCATCGTGACCGATGCGGTTAGAATTTAGACCCCGCGCAATGGGGGGCAGGAATCGGTCACGTTGTTAGCGAAATGACCGGTCACGATGAGCGAAATACGCA
>NZ_JBYTEO010000133.1:0-3423 GCF_058791355.1 Pseudomonas sp. EB271-G4-1 | reverse complement strand
CAGCGCGGCCAAACCGGCGTCCTGCCGGTTTCCCCACTGCGCAATGCCTGCGTTCGGCCATCGTGGTTAACGGGGCATCCAGATCAAAATCAAAAGCGAGGCGGCCTTAAAGCAGACCTGACTTTTCCGGTTACCGCCAATGATCGTTCCCACGCTCTGCGTGGGAACGATCAATGCGCACGGCTCCCGATCAGGTCGGCTTTAAGGCCGCCTCGCTTTGGCTTTTGATCTTGATCTGGCTTTTGATTTTCTTGCCCCATCGAGAGGCCGGAGCGAGGGTTCCCCGAGCCCCAGCGAGGGGCCGAACGCCAGGGGCAAGAGCCCTTGGTTACTTAGGGCCGGGCGGCGTTCCGTTTTTCCAAGTGACTCGCCGTAAGGGCGAAACCCTAGGTGGCCGTTACCGCAGCAACGGATATACACCCAATCCAAATACCCCAACCTGAAATCAGGGCGCACCAAAGTACGGTCGGATCCCGCGGTCGCGAAAATACCGTTCGATCACCTTCGGGTCCGAACAGGTTTCGGCAATCGCCACGTATGTATCCGGCCGTAGCAGGTAGAACCCGTTGCGCCCAAGGCCGGCCGTTTCGAATGCCGGGCGCCAGCTGAACACATGCAGCGGCAGATGGTGCTCGTGGCACCAGGCGATCATCTCGTCGCTGGTGTCGCCATACACATGCACCTGCCAGGTCGGGCATTTGAGCGATTCAAAATTGTCACCTTCACCGTCGTGCGCCCAGGGCAGGCGGTCGCCACCATGCACCTGCCCGGCAACGCCTGTGCTCAAGGGCATGGCGCGATAGTTCAGGGTGATTTGCGACACGGTGCGGAACAGGAATTCGCGGGTGGTTTCGAACGAGGCCATTTTCGGAATCAGCAAGGGCGCCAGCCGCGTGCGCAACACATCCGCCATGGGCCCCTCGGCGGTAACGAACGTGAACACCCGGTCGGTGGTGGCCACCAGCTTGCGGGCGAAGGCGATGCGCTCGGTTTCGTAGGAGTCGAGCAATTTCGCCTCGGCGCCACCGCTCAGTACCGCCGCGAGTTTCCAGGCCAGGTTGATGGCATCGCCAATCCCGGTGTTCATGCCCTGGCCTCCCGCGGGGCTGTGCACGTGGGCGGCATCGCCCAACAGGAAGGCGCGTGCGCTGCGAAAGTGATCCGCCACCCGATGATGCACGCGGTAGGTCGAGAACCAGTTCAGTTGTTCGACCTTGACCTGCATATGCTCGATGGCCCGACTGCTCACGTCGTCAAATTGCAGGGTTTGCGCCTGTTCGGCGCGTTCGTCGCGCACGGTGCCGATCAAGCGTGCCCGGCCGCTGCCAGCCAGTGGGAATACCGCGAGGAAATCCGCCTCATCCAGGTCCACATGCAGTTCGCCATTGAACGCCGGGCCGCTGGCGTGCACGTCGGCGACGTAGAAAACCTGCTGGTAGGTGCCGCCTGGAAAACCGGTGTCCAGGGTCTTGCGAACGATCGAACGGGCGCCGTCGCAACCGGCCAGGTAGCAGGCCTGGCAGGTTTCCTGTTGGCCGTCGGGCAAGCGCAGCGTGGCGCTGATGCCGTCATCGGTTTGCTCGAAACCTTCGAGCTCGGTGTTGCGTTCCACCGTGATGCCGAAGGTTTGCAGGCGATCGATCAGCAGCCGTTCGTGTTCGTCCTGCGGGAATATTTCGAGGAAGGCGTAGGGCGTCAGGCCTTCACCGACGCGGTTCAACGGCAGGCGCGCCACGGGCTGGCCTTTTACCCAGAAATTGGCGGCCGCGACCTGATGACCGTCGCGTACGATGGCGTCGGCCAGGTCCAGCTGGCGATACAGCTCCAGCGTGCGCGCCTGCACCGCCAGTGCCCGTGAAGTGGTGCCCGGTGCAGAAGTCTTGTCGACGATCCGCACGCGAACCCCCAGTTTGCTCAGCCATAGCGCCAGCACCAGCCCCGTCGGGCCGGCGCCGATGATCAACACATCGCTACGCTGCATGACCCCGTCCTCTTGCCGTGTGCTGCAAGTATGGTCCAGCCTTGCGCAGCGGCCAGCGTTTTTCATCGGCACCTGAGGAACAGCCGGGTTCGCGCCACGGTCATAGCCTGCGCCATGCATTGATCGTATGGTTAACCCGGTTCAACGAACGCCCTGGAGCAACATGCAAGCCCATCGATTGATCATGAGCATCACCGCGTTACTGGTGGTGGCCGGTTGCAGCAGTCAGCGACCCCAGGAAACCGCGGCGCGCAAGCCCGCCGAGGTCAAGGCGCAAATCGTGCGCTTGCTGCCGGCCAAAACCGTCGATCGCCAAGGGTGGGCCACGGACATCTACGCCGCGTTTGCTGCGCAGAACATCGCACCGACCACGCAAAACCTCTGTTCGGTGCTGGCGGTCACCGAGCAGGAGTCGACTTTCCAGGTGGATCCCGGCGTGCCAGGGCTGGGCAAGATCGCCCGGGATGAGATCGATCGCCGGGCGGCCAAGGCGCATATCCCCCAACTGTTGGTCAGCGGTGCACTGCGGGTGAGTTCGCCCAACGGTAAAACCTACAGCGACCGGCTGAACGCCGCCCGCAGCGAAAAGGAACTGAGCGCAATTTTCGATGACTTCATTGGCATGGTGCCCATGGGCAAGACCCTGTTCGCAGGCTTCAACCCGGTGCACACCGGCGGGCCGATGCAGGTCAGCATCGACTTTGCCGAACAGCAGGCCAAAAGCTATCCGTATCCGGTGGAAGGCTCGATACGGCGTGAAGTTTTTACCCGCCGCGGCGGCATGTACTTCGGCATCGCGCATCTGCTCGGTTATCCGGCGAGCTACAAGCAGCCGTTGTACCGCTTCGCCGATTTCAATGCCGGTTGGTACGCCAGTCGCAATGCTGGCTTCCAGAACGCCGTGAGCCGGGCCTCGGGCATCCCGCTCGCGCTGGATGGCGACCTGGTCCGCTACGGTTCGATCATGCCTGGCACCACGGAGCTGGCGGTGCGCACCTTGGGCAAGCAGTTGGGCATGCGCAATCCGACGATCAGGGATCAACTGGAGGAGGGCAACACGCTGGCGTTCGAGGACAGCGAGCTCTATCAACGGGTTTTCGCCTTGGCTGAACAGGCCGAAGGTCGTTCCCTGCCGCGCGCGGTACTGCCGGGGATCGTGCTGCAAAGCCCGAAAATCACCCGCAAGCTCACCACTGCCTGGTTTGCCAAGCGGGTCGATGAGCGTTACAAGCGCTGCATGGCGCGGGCAGGCTGAAGATATTGGCGAACGTCCACACGCTGTATGACTTTCGAGGTTTAACAGGCATGAAAAAGCCCGGCTGATCAGGCCGGGCTTTTTGCGGGTGCGGTGCAGCGATGGGGTCAGGCGACGGTGTTGCCTTGCAGGCGGTCGGAGCCATCGGCGGCGACGGTGTTGCCTTGCAGGCGGTCGGAGCCATCGG
>NZ_JBYTEO010000132.1:0-3779 GCF_058791355.1 Pseudomonas sp. EB271-G4-1 | reverse complement strand
CGAAAGCGGTGGGTCAGTCAATATTGATGTCAACTGACACTCGGCCTTCGCGAGCAAGCCCGCTCCCACAGGGCATTGTGTAGAGCCATCAGGCCAGGGCGGGCAGGGGGCCCAGCTTGCCTTTGTGGTAGATCATCGGCGTCACCGGTTGCTCGGGCAGGATCAGGTTCTTCACCGCGCCGACGATGATGGCGTGGTCGCCGCCATCGTATTCACGCCACAGTTCGCACTCGATGATCGCCGTGGCTTTGCGCAGCAACGGGTTGCCCAGTTCGCTCAAGTGCCATTCGATGCCATTGGCCTTATCCTTGCCCTTGCCGGCGAACGCATAGGCTTCGGCGGTCTGGTCGGCGGACAGCAAATGAATTGCGAATTGCTTGCTGTCGCGCAGGATCGGGTACGTGTCAGAGGCGTAGTTGGGGCAGAACAGCACCAGTGCCGGATCGATCGATAGCGCACTGAAGGCGCTGGCGGTGATGCCGACGATGCCGCCGTCCGGGTCCAGGGTGGTGACCACCGTGACCCCGGAAGGGAACGAGCTCATGACGTCTTTGTAAATGCCGGGTTCGATCATTTCTCAGGACTCCTAGCGCATCACAAACGGATCAGGCATCGGTGCCTGGGAAAGATTGATCCACACCGTTTTCAGCTCGGTGTAGGCCAGCACGGAATCGATGCCGCTTTCGCGTCCATAGCCACTGTTCTTGAAGCCGCCGATCGGCGCCATGGCCGACACGGCGCGGTAGGTATTGACCCAGATGATCCCCGAACGCACGTCCCGGGCCAGGCGATGGGCACGGCCCAGGTCGCGGGTCCAGATGCCGGCGGCGAGGCCGAACTGCGAGTCGTTGGCAATCGCCAGGGCTTCGGCTTCGTCCTTGAAACGGATGACCGAGGCCACCGGACCAAAGACTTCTTCCTGCATGATCTTCATCGAGTTGCGGTCGCATTCGAACAGGGTCGGCTCATAGAACCAGCCTTCGCCCAGGTTCTGCGGACGCTTGCCACCGAGGCGCAAACGCGCACCTTCGGCAATGGCATCCGCCACCAGGCCTTCCACCACGGCCAGTTGCTGGGCAGTGGCCATCGGGCCCATTTCACTGCTGTCTTCCTGCGGGTTGCCGATGCGGATGCGCTGGGCGCGTTCCACCAGGCGAGCGACGAATTCGTCGTAGATTTCGTCCTGCACCAACAGACGCGAACCCGACACACAGCTTTGCCCGGACGCGGCATAGATCCCGGCGATGGCGCCGTTGATCGCGCTGTCGAGGTCGGCGTCGGCGAAAATGATGTTCGGCGATTTGCCGCCCAGTTCCAGGGACAATTTCGCGAAGTTCTCGGCACTGCTGCGCACCACATGCCGGGCCGTGGCCGCGCCGCCGGTGAAGGCGATCTTGCGTACCAGCGGATGGCGGGTCAGGGCGGCGCCGGTGCTCGGGCCGTAACCGGTGACGACATTGACCACTCCCGGTGGAATCCCGGCTTCCAGCGCCAGGCGCGCCAGTTCCAGAATGGTCGCCGAGGCGTGTTCGGACGGCTTGATCACGATGGTATTGCCTGCCGCGAGGGCCGGCGCCAGTTTGATTGCGGTCAGGTACAGCGGACTGTTCCACGGAATGATCGCGGCGACCACGCCCATGGCTTCGTGCACGGTGTAGGCAAACAGGTCCGGCTTGTCGAGGGGCAGGGTGCCGCCTTCGAGTTTGTCGGCCAGGCCTGCGGTGTAGTGGAAGAACTCCGGCAAATAGCCGACCTGGCCGCGGGTCTCGCGGATCAGCTTGCCGTTGTCGCGGCTTTCCAGCTGCGCCAGTTGTTCCTTGTTTTCGGCGATCAGGTCGCCCAGGCGCCGCAGCAACTTGCCGCGTGCCGTGGCGGTCAGACTGCGCCAGGCCGGGCTGTCGAAGGCGCCCTGCGCCGCCTGTACGGCGCGCTCGACGTCGGCTTCGTCGGCATCGGGCAATTCGGCCCAAGGTTCGGCCAGGGCCGGATTGAGGCTTTCAAAAGTCTTGCCGGACAGGGCATCGACCCATTCACCGCCGATGCACATCTGGAAGCGTGAGAGAGTCATGCAACGATCCCCTTAATCTGGTTTGGTCGGGCGTGCGCCGTGTCGAGGAACTCCAGCAACAGCTGGTTGACCAGGCGCGGCGATTCTACGGGCATCATATGCCGCTGCTCGCCGAGTACGGCAACCTTGGCGCCGGGAATGCGCCCGGCCAGTTGCTCGGCCATTTCCGGGGTCGACCCCGGATCGAGTTCGCCGGTAGCGACCAGCGTCGGCACCTGGATGCTGGCCAGGTCATCGGCGCGGTACATGTCCTGGGTGGCGAACAATTCATAGGTAGTCAGGTAGCCCTGCGGATCATTCTGCGCGAGCGTCTGGCGCAAAGCGGCGATCTGCGCCGGATTGGCTGCCTGGTATTCGCGGCTGAACCAGCGCGACAGTGCGGCTTCGGCGTTGGCATCCGGCCCGTGTTCGGCCGCCTGGGCTGTGCGGGCGATGACACCGGCGCGTTGCTCGGCGGTGCGATTGAACACACTGTTGAGCACCACGAGGCTCTGCAGGCGCTGCGGGTAATGCAGGGCAAAAGCCCGCGCCACCAGGCCGCCCATGGAGAAACCGATCACTGCCGCCTTGGGCAATTGCAAATGATCGAGCAGCTCCAGCAACTGGTCGGCGTAACCGAGCAGCGGCGTGCCGCTTTCCGGACGCGGGCTGGCGCCATGACCGAGCATGTCGTAGGCGATCACGCGGTATTGGGTGGCCAGGCCAACGATCTGGCCGCCCCACATTTCTTTGTTCAGGCCCACGCCGTGGATCAAGACCACGGGCTGGCCTTGGCCGGTCGCCAGGTAACTGGTGCCAGCCGGGGTGCGTTCAGCGGTGAGCCGAATCATGGAGCGCTCCTGCATACCTTTTTGTTGTAGTGACCGACCGGCTTACTGGGCTTTTTCGGCGGCCAGTTCTTCCAGGTCGATGTAGCGATTGCCGATGCGTGGGTGCAGGCGGCCGCCATCGGCGCAACCCAGGACCACGACGATTTCGTCGGCACGCGGCGCGTCTTCGATCTGCATTTCCAGGGTGATGTAGTGCGAACGCAGGCCTTCGTCGTCCTTGTGCATCATCGGGATCTGGATCGAGGTGCCCGGGCCGCCGCGCTTGTTGGTGAAGCTCAGGTAGCTCTTGGCTTTCACCGCTTCGCGGTAGTGGTTGCCGAAGCGCAGGGTGTGGATCACCGCGGAGGCGTGTTCGATTTCACCGTCGGCGCCGACCACGGCGGCCTTGCCGTACGCTTCGATTTTCTCGGCACCGCCGATGATGCCCACCAGGCGCTCGACCATCAGCGCGCCGAGGTCGGAGCAGTTGGCGCGGATTTGCGGCTTGAGGTCTTCAACGAAGCCGTTGCCCAACCAAGGGTTCTTCATCACAACGGCCAGCCCGACCATGGTTACGGGCTTGTCGGTGGCCTTGCCGCCTTCAATGAAGGTTTCTTCGACATAGCTGACGATCTTGCGGATTTCGAAACTCATGAGCTGCTCCGTATCAGGGTGAAAAAGCGTTTGTGCGTATGATGGTATACCATAATACCGGATGCGCAATACCCTGAAACGAGTTTCTGGTCGGATGGTGATGAAAACTGTAGGAGCGAGGCTTGCTCCGGGCGGTGTACCGACGAAGGCGGCCTGACAGCCGACCTGTGTTTGGTTGCCTGCGTACATATCCATTGCTGCGGTAACGGCCACTTATGGTTTCGCTTTTACAGCGACTCCCTTTTTCA
>NZ_JBYTEO010000131.1:0-4125 GCF_058791355.1 Pseudomonas sp. EB271-G4-1 | reverse complement strand
TGCCGAGCCTTAGCGAGGCACCGAGTGGTGGGGCAAGAGCGCTTTGGTTACTTTCGCGCTTTTCGAAAGTGACTCGCTGTAAGAGCGAAACCCTAGGTGGCCGTTACCGCAGCAACGGATATGTACACCTGAAAAAAATCGCGTAACACAAAGCCTTACCCCTGCCGCCGCAGACGAGCAAGTGTCATGGCAGTGTCCTCGATCATATCCTCCTGCCCACCAACCATCCCACGACGTCCCATCTCAACAAGAATTTCCCGAGCTGACACGCCGTACTTCTTCTCGGCGCGCTTGGCGAACAGCAGGAACGAGCCATAAACCCCGGCGTAGCCCATGGTCAGTGCATCGCGGTCGCTGCGGATCGGGAAGTCCATGATCGGTACCACCAGGTCTTCAGCTACATCCTGGATGCCAAACACACTGACGCCGGTGTCGATACCCATGCGATCACACACCGCCACCAGCACTTCCATCGGCGTGTTGCCCGCGCCGGCACCGAGTCCTGCGCAGGCGGCGTCGATGCGGTTGGCCCCGGCGGCAATCGCAGCAATGGAGTTGGACACACCCATCGACAGATTGTGGTGGCCATGAAAGCCAATTTCGGTCTCAGGCTTGAGGGCCGCGCGCATCGCCGTCACGCGAGCACTGACGTCGTGGGGCAGCAGATAGCCCGCCGAATCGGTCAGGTAGATGCAGTTGGCGCCGTAGCTTTCCATCAGCAAGCCCTGCTTGACCAGGCCTTCAGGGCTGTTCATGTGGGCCATCATCAGGAAACCGACGGTGTCCATGCCCAGGCTGCGGGCGTGCGAGATATGTTGTTCGCTGACATCGGCCTCGGTGCAATGGGTGGCCACGCGAATGGTATTGACCCCCAGTTCATGGGCCATTTTCAGATGATCGACGGTGCCGATGCCAGGCAGCAGCAGGGCTGAGACCTTGGCCTTTTTCATCAATGGGATCACTGCCGACAGATACTCTTCGTCGGTGTGGGCCGGGAAGCCATAGTTCACCGAGCTGCCGCCCAGGCCGTCGCCGTGGGTGACTTCGATCAGCGGCACGCCGGCCGCGTCGAGGCCGCAGGCGATGTCTTTCATCTGTTGCAGGCTGATCTGGTGACGCTTGGGGTGCATGCCGTCGCGCAGGCACATGTCGTGAACGGTGATGCTTTTGCCGCGAAGATCCATGGTCGACTCCTTATGCGTGAGCGGTTTGGGCAGTAGCGGTGAGTACCAGCTCGCCCTTGAGGATTTCCTCGGCGAACATCTCGGCGGTGCGCGCTGCGGCGGCAGTCATGATGTCCAGGTTGCCGGCGTACTTGGGCAGGTAGTCGCCCAGGCCTTCGACTTCCATGAAGATCGACACCCGATTGCCGTCGAACACCGGGCCGTTGACCAGCTTGTAGCCGGGCACGTAGCGCTGCACTTGCTCGATCATGGCCTCGATGGCGGCGGTGATCGCCGGCTGGTCGGGTTCGCTGGCGGTCAGGCAATGCACGGTGTCGCGCATGATCAGCGGCGGCTCGGCGGGGTTGATGATGATGATCGCCTTGCCTTTCTTCGCACCGCCGACCTTTTCCACGGCGCTGGCGGTGGTGCGGGTGAACTCGTCGATGTTTTTGCGAGTGCCGGGGCCGACCGACTTGGACGCGGCGGTGGCAATGATCTCGGCGTATTCCACCGGCTGCACGCTGGACACTGCCGCCACCAGCGGAATGGTGGCCTGGCCGCCGCAGGTGACCATGTTGACGTTCATCACACCCAGGCCCAGTTGCGCCTTGAGGTTGACCGGTGGCACGCAATACGGGCCGATGGCCGCCGGAGTCAGGTCGATCATCAACACGCCCAGGGCATTGAGCTTGCGCGAGTTCTGGGCGTGGACGTAGGCCGAGGTGGCGTCGAAGGCGATCTGGATCTGGTCTTCGAGGACATGCGGGAGCAATCCGTCCACGCCGTCTGCGGTGGTTTTAAGGCCCAGCTCGCGTGCTCGTGCCAGACCTTCGGAGGTGGCGTCGATGCCCACCATCCACACCGGTTCCAGCACCTCGCTGCGCATCAGTTTGTACAGCAGGTCGGTGCCGATGTTGCCCGGCCCGATCAGCGCGCATTTGATCTTTTTACTCATGGTTTTTTGGCTCCTGAAGAGGGAAGGGCGATTCACGGGACAAAGCGCAGGCTGGCTTCGCCCAGGCCGGTCATGGACAGGCTGATGTGGTCACCGGCGATCACCGGCACCAGCGGCGCCAGGGCACCGGAAAGAATGATTTCGCCACGGCGGAACGGGATGCCCAGCTCGCCCAGGGTATTGGCCAGCCAGGCCACTGCCGCGCAAGGATGGCCTTGCACCGCCGAGCCCAGGCCCGAGCCTGCCGGTTGGCCGTTTTTGCTCATTTGCATGTG
This sequence comes from Pseudomonas sp. EB271-G4-1, assembly GCF_058791355.1. NCBI lineage: Bacteria > Pseudomonadati > Pseudomonadota > Gammaproteobacteria > Pseudomonadales > Pseudomonadaceae > Pseudomonas > Pseudomonas sp. EB271-G4-1. Next base: position 1,729 of record NZ_JBYTEO010000131.1, on the reverse strand, counting down.
CACCGCGGCCAGGTCCAGCGAGCGCGGGTCGATGCGCTGGGAGCCGAGGGCGAACACACCGCACGAGGCGTTGTCGGCCACGGTGTCCTGGATGCGGATCTGCCAGTCGTCGATACGCGAGTCGACGATCTCGAAGCACGGCACCACCCATTGGCTGGCGGCCAGCACGTCCTCGGCACGGATGCCCGGGCCTTGCAAATCTTCGCCGAGAATAAAGGCGATTTCGCCTTCGGCCCGGGGCTGTATCAGGTTGTAGCGGGCCAGGCTGACGTCACTGCCATCCTCGACCTGCATGGCATTGGTGAGGAAGCCGAAATCCGGTTGGTGGACATCGAGCATTTCCTGCACGGCGCGGCTGGTGACCCCGATTTTCTTGCCGATCACGTGCTCGCCGAGGGCTTCACGGCGCTGCAGGAACTGCAGGGAAATCCCGTAGGCCTGCTCCAGGGTGATCTGCGGATAGCGGCGGGTCAGGGGGGGCAGCGTCTGCCTGCTGCGCAGGGCGTTGAACAGCTCGTCACCGAGCGCGTTGATCAAATGGGCGTCCATGGCGAGGGCTCCAGAGGGGTGGAAGAAAAAAGGCCCGCCCCAACGTCATCAGGGGCGAACCCAAAGGAGTGGGTCAGCCGGGCCAGACCGACGAGTCGGCACCGCCATCGACATCAATGATCTTGCCGGTCACCCAGGCCGATGCGGGGCTGGCCAGGTACAGCGCGGCGGCGGCGATGTCTTGCGGGGTGCCCAGGCATTTGAGCGGGGTGTTGTTTTCCATGACCTGGCGCATGGCGGCAGGCATCACGCCGTTAAGTGCTTCGGTCAGGGTGGGGCCGGGGGCGACGGCGTTGACTCGGATTTGCGGCGCGAAGTCCTGGGCGAGCAGGCGGGTCAGATGGCTGAGGGCCGCCTTGGCCGTACCGTAGGCGCTGAAATGGCGCTGGGCATAACGCGCCGCCACTGAGCTGATATTGATGATGTTGCCGCCGCCGGCCTCGCGCATCAGCGGTACGCACAACTGGCAGAAGGCGTAGGTGGTGGCGACGTTGAAGTTCAGCACCTGGGCGAACTGCTCGGGTGTCATGGTCATCGGGTCATTGGGCCCGCCACCGCCGACGTTGTTCACCAGATGAGTGATCCGGCCCATGTGCTCGACGCTGTGGCGCACCAGTGCCTGGCGTTGCTCGGCATCGTTGACGTCGCAGGCGAAGGCCAGGGCGCGCCGACCGAGGGCGCGAACTTCCTCGGCCACGGCCTGCACTTCGTCCAGCGAACGTGCCGAGCACACCACATCGGCGCCGGCTTCGGCATACGCCAGGGCAATCGCCCGACCGATACCGCGGCCGCTGCCAGTGACGATGGCGACGCTGCCGTCCATTTGGAAACGCTGCAAAATACTCATGGCCCTTGCTCCGTGGGGTCGATTTTGGATGGGTTTACTATCGCTGCGGTGATCGGGTTGGGCATCGTCTCAACGGACTAGCGGGGGGCTGGATGAGGTGGGTTGGTGTACATATCCGTTTCTTCGGTAACGGCCACCCATGGTTTCGCTCTTACTGTAGGAGCGAGCATGCTCGCGATGGAGGTCAACGATGACGCGGGAAGCCTGACTCCCCGCGGTGCTCTCAGGTTTTTCGTCGGAACGCCGCCCGGAGCATGCTCGCTCCTACGGGGCCCGCCGCGATGGGCCATCCCTGGCCCAGCGCGGCTAAACGGCATCCATGCCGGTTTACCC
>NZ_JBYTEO010000130.1:0-4501 GCF_058791355.1 Pseudomonas sp. EB271-G4-1 | reverse complement strand
CCCTGCTGAAGGGGCAGAGTGAATACCAACCGAAAACCAGTTGAGGGCTTCCCCTCAACCATAGAATCTCCCACAGTTGATCGGGTAGGGCTGCGGGAGATGGGTTGGCTGTCAGGCCGCCTTCGCGAGCAGGCTCGCTCCCACAGTTGATCGGGTAGGGCCGCGGGAGATGGGTTGGCTGTCAGGCCGCCTTCGCGAGCAGGCTCGCTCCCACAGTTGTTCGGGTCGGGCCGGGAGATTGGTTGGCTGTGATCATTCCTTCGCCGTTTCAAGCCTGGCTCCGCATGGTGGGCAGGTTGTAGGGGGGGCGTCAGGCGCCGCTAACGAAGAAACGGCACCTGAAGCATCAACAGCTATAGCCACGCGATTACGACGCAATCAACTGCCGCAACACGTAATGCAAGATCCCCCCCGACTTGAAGTATTCCACCTCATTCAGCGTATCAATCCGACACAGCACTTCGATTTTTTCCTGGCTACCGTTTTCCCGAGTGATGACCAGGGTCAAATTCATCCGTGGTGTCAGCTCAACGCCCGTCAGCCCCAGGATGTCCAGGGTTTCCCGGCCAGTCAGGTTCAGGCTCTTGCGGTTCTGGTCGAGCTTGAACTGCAGCGGCAGCACACCCATGCCCACCAAATTGGAGCGGTGGATGCGTTCGAAGCTTTCGGCGATGACCGCCTTGATCCCCAGCAGGTTAGTGCCTTTGGCGGCCCAGTCGCGGCTGGAGCCGGTGCCGTATTCCTGGCCGGCGATCACCACCAGCGGGGTGCCGGAGGCTTGGTAGCGCATGGCGGCGTCGTAAATCGGCAGTTTCTCGCCAGTGGGGATGTAATAGGTGTTGCCGCCTTCCTCGCCGTGGAGCATTTCGTTGCGGATGCGGATGTTGGCGAAGGTGCCGCGCATCATCACCTGGTGGTTGCCGCGGCGTGAGCCGTAGGAGTTGAAGTCGCGCGGTTCCACGCCTTTTTCGCGCAGGTAGTGGCCTGCCGGGCTGTCGGCCTTGATGTTGCCGGCGGGGGAGATGTGGTCGGTGGTCACCGAGTCGCCGAGCAGGGCGAGGATGCGTGCGCCGCTGATGTCCTTGACCACCGGTGGCGGGCCGCCGATGTCGTCGAAGAACGGCGGATGCTGGATGTAGGTCGAGTCGTCCTGCCAGACGTAGGTGGCCGCTTGCGGTACTTCGATGGCTTGCCATTGTTCGTCGCCGGCGAATACTTCGGCGTATTCCTTGTGGAACATGGCGGTGTTGACCTGTTCGACCGCTTCGGCGATTTCCTGGCTGCTGGGCCAGATGTCGCGCAGGTACACCAACTTGCCGTTCTGGTCTTCGCCCAGGGGCTCTTGGCTGAGGTCGATGCGCACGGTGCCGGCCAGGGCGTAGGCGACCACCAGCGGCGGCGAGGCCAGCCAGTTGGTTTTCACCAGCGGATGGACCCGGCCCTCGAAGTTGCGGTTGCCCGACAGCACCGAGGCCACGGTCAGGTCGGCCTTCTGGATGGCTTGTTCGATGGGCTCCGCCAGCGGCCCGGAGTTGCCGATGCAGGTGGTGCAGCCGTAGCCGACCAGGGCAAAACCCAGGGTGTCGAGGTACTGCGTCAAGCCGGCCGCCTTGTAATAATCGGTGACCACTTTCGAGCCCGGGGCCAGGGAGCTTTTTACCCATGGTTTGCGGCGCAGGCCTTTTTCCACGGCTTTTTTCGCCACCAGCCCGGCCGCCATCATCACGCTCGGGTTGGAGGTGTTGGTGCAGGAGGTGATAGCGGCGATCACCACCGCACCGTTTTTCAGGCGAAGGGTCTGGCCTTCATACTCGTAGTCCACTTCACCGGCCATGTCCGCGTTGCCCACGGCTACGCCGCCACCGCCTTCGCTTTCCAGGCGGCCTTCTTCCTTGCTGGTGGGTTTGAGATGCAGGCCGACGAAGTCGCTGAAGGCTTGCGCCACATTCGGCAGCGACACACGGTCTTGCGGGCGCTTGGGGCCGGCCAGGCTGGCTTCGACGCTGGTCATGTCCAGGGCCAGGCTGTCGGTGAATTGTGGTTCCTGGCCTGGCTGGCGCCACAGGCCTTGCACCTTGCTGTAGGCCTCGACCAGTTTCACCGTGGCGTCGGGGCGGCCAGACAGGCGCAGGTAGTTGAGGGTGACGTCGTCCACCGGGAAGAAGCCGCAGGTGGCGCCATACTCCGGCGCCATGTTGGCGATGGTCGCGCGGTCGGCCAGCGGCAGGTCAGCCAGGCCGTCGCCGTAGAACTCGACGAATTTGCCGACCACGCCTTTCTTGCGCAGCATCTGGGTGACGGTCAGCACCAGGTCGGTGGCGGTGATGCCTTCCTTGAGTTTGCCGGTGAGCTTGAAGCCGATCACTTCGGGAATCAGCATCGACACCGGTTGGCCGAGCATAGCCGCTTCGGCTTCGATGCCGCCGACGCCCCAGCCGAGTACGCCGAGGCCGTTGATCATGGTGGTGTGGGAGTCGGTGCCGACCAAGGTGTCGGGGAAGGCGTAGGTGCGGCCGTCTTCGTCCTTGGTCCAGACGGTGCGGCCCAGGTATTCGAGGTTGACCTGGTGGCAGATGCCGGTGCCCGGCGGCACCACGCTGAAGTTGTCGAAGGCGCTCTGGCCCCAGCGCAGGAAGGCGTAACGCTCGCCGTTGCGCTGCATTTCGATGTCGACGTTCTGTTCGAAGGCGCTGCTGGTGGCGAACTTGTCGACCATCACCGAGTGGTCGATCACCAGGTCCACCGGCGACAGCGGGTTGATCCGCTGAGGGTCGCCGCCGGCCTTGGCCATCGCCGCGCGCATGGCGGCCAGGTCGACCACGGCGGGCACGCCGGTGAAGTCTTGCATCAGCACCCGGGCCGGCCGGTACTGGATTTCGCGGTCGGAGCGGCGCTCCTTGAGCCAGGCGGCGATGGCCTTGAGGTCGGCGCCGGTGACGGTCTTGGCGTCTTCCCAGCGCAGCAGGTTTTCCAGCAGCACTTTGAGCGACATGGGCAGCGCGTCCAGGTCGCCGAGGCTTCTGGCGGCCTCCGGCAGGCTGTAATAGTGATAGAGCTTGTCGTCGACTTGCAGGGTTTTAAGGGTGTTCAGGCTATCGAGGGACGGCATTACGATCACTCCTTTGAGTCCGCACGGTGGCGGACTGAGGGGACGGGCAGAGCATTAAACCTAGCCCTGTTTGAAGTTGCTGGCTAATAACTGGACTCTATGGGCAAGTCCGAGGTTCCGAAGTCGGCTATCATGCGCCGGTTTTCGTGACAGACATTGCGTTAGCGCAAGTCTGGGCATCGCGCAGGGGTTGAATGTCTCGCCCTCTGCCCAGGAGTAAGAATGAACACCCTTTTCATGCATTGCCGGCCGGGCTTCGAAGGTGAAGTCTGTTCCGAGATTTCCGACCTCGCCGCACAACTGAACGTGGCCGGTTATGCCAAGGCCAAGACCGCCAGCGCCTGCGCCGAGTTTGTCTGCACCGAAGAAGACGGCGCCGAGCGCCTGATGCGCGGGCAGCGTTTTGCCAACCTGATTTTCCCGCGCCAGTGGGCCCGGGGGATTTTCATCGACCTGCCGGAGAGTGATCGCATCAGCGTGATTCTCGCGCACCTGGCGGATTTTCCGACCTGCGGCAGCCTGTGGCTGGAAGTGGTTGATACCAATGATGGCAAGGAGCTGTCGAACTTCTGCAAGAAATTCGAAGGCCCGTTGCGCAAGGCGCTGATTGGCGCCGGCAAGCTGGTGGACGATGCGAACAAACCGCGCTTGTTGCTGACGTTCAAGAGCGGCCGTGAAGTGTTCGTCGGCCTGGCAGAGTCGAACAATTCGGCGATGTGGCCGATGGGCATTCCGCGTTTGAAATTCCCGCGCGAGGCGCCGAGCCGTTCGACCTTGAAGCTTGAAGAGGCCTGGCATCACTTCATTCCGCGCGACCAATGGGACGAGCGCCTGCACAGCGACATGACCGGGGTCGACCTGGGTGCTGCGCCTGGCGGCTGGACCTGGCAACTGGTCAACCGCGGCATGCTGGTGACCGCCATCGACAATGGCCCGATGGCTGAAAGCTTGATGGACACCGGCTTGGTGCAGCATTTGATGGCCGACGGTTTCACCTTCAAGCCCAAGCAGCCGGTGGACTGGATGGTCTGCGACATCGTCGAGAAGCCGGCGCGTAATGCGGCGATGCTCGAGGAGTGGATCGGCGAGGGGCATTGCCGCGAGGCGGTGGTCAACCTCAAGCTGCCGATGAAGCAGCGTTACGCCGAGGTGAAGCGCTTGCTGGAGCGTATTGCCGAGGGTTTCAAGGCCCGGGGCATTCGCGTGGAGATCGGCTGCAAGCAGCTGTACCACGACCGTGAGGAAGTGACCTGCCATTTGCGCCGGCTGGACGTAAAGAAACCGAAATCCCGCTAGCAACCCGGCTCCCTGTACCGATCGTTCCCACGCTCCGCGTCACTAGTGTCCGGTAAAAACCGAAGGGGGAGCTTGCTCCCCCTTGCTGTTGGCGGC
>NZ_JBYTEO010000129.1:0-5465 GCF_058791355.1 Pseudomonas sp. EB271-G4-1 | reverse complement strand
CTTTTGATCTTGCTTTTAAAAAACAAGATCAAAAGATCGCAGCCTGCGGCAGCTCCTACAGGGGCGCACCGATTACGGTTGGATGTGGGACAATAGCCGCCACTTTTAGCCATACCCGAATCGATCACACCCATGACCGCCCCCCGCACACCCAAACCTGCGCGTAAAAAGCCCGAATCCGCGACCCCGGCCAAAGCCGTGGAGCCGCGCGAAAAGGCCAGCTTGCATCCGCGCAACCGCCACCAGGGTCGTTACGACTTCCCGGCGCTGATCAAGACCACGCCGGAACTGGCGAAGTTCGTGATCATCAACCCCTACGGCAAGGAAAGCATCGACTTCGCCAGCCCGGACGCGGTGCGGGTGTTCAACCGGGCGCTGCTCAAGTCGTTCTACGGCATCGCCCACTGGGACATTCCGGCCGACTATCTGTGCCCACCCGTTCCAGGGCGTGCGGACTACGTGCACTTCCTCGCCGACCTGCTGGCTAGCGGCAATGATGGCGAGATTCCCCGGGGCGCCGCGGTCAAGGTGCTGGACGTGGGCATGGGCGCCAACTGCGTGTATCCGTTAATCGGTCATAGCGACTACCGCTGGCAGTTCCTCGGCTCGGAAATCGACGCCACCGCCATCGCCGCCGCCAGGGCCATCATCCAGTCCAACGGTTTGAACAAGGCCATCCAGATTCGCCAGCAGGGCAACCGCAAGCATATTTTGCTGGGTCTGCTGGAGAGCGCCGAGCGGTTTGACTTGACGATGTGCAACCCACCCTTCCACGCCTCGTTGGAGGAAGCCACCCGAGGCAGCAGCCGTAAATGGCGCGCGCTGGGCAAGGCCGATCCGAAACGCAAACTGCCAGTGCTGAATTTTGGCGGTCAGGCGGCGGAGTTGTGGTGTGAGGGCGGTGAAGCGCGATTCGTCACCCAACTGATCAGCGAGAGCGCGCAGGTGGGTCAGCAGGTGTTGTGGTTCAGTACCCTGGTATCGAAAGCTTCGAACCTGCCAGCCATCCAGACGGCCCTGAAAAAGGCTGGCGCATTGGAAAGCCAGGTGGTGGAAATGTCCCAGGGCCAGAAACAGAGTCGCTTTGTGGCCTGGACCTTTAAGACCAAGAGCGAACAGCAGGTCTGGCGCGAGCGCTGGGCTCCTAAAAGCTGAGTAAAAACTGATAAGCCGTGCCGAATACAAACGCCCCGAATATCGGGGCGTTTGTTCTTCAGTATGTTAAAGCAGAGCCTGCCGGAGGCCACGAACTGTTATTTATGACAGTATAAACTTGACGAACGTATCGGCATTGTTATGGACATCAGAAAATCTCTGGAGCCCACAACATGCCACTGCAAGTACTCGCTGCACCTATAAGAAAATGTTTGTATGTCCTGTGCCTGAGCAGCGCTTCAATACTGCCTGCCTTCGCCAGTGACACCGAGGGATTCTGGCGCGAGATCAGGCCAGCCAGTTCAATCGCAGCTCAGCAACAGCCAACCCAAGGGTCTGCCATTCCCTCACGCTACCGGCAATTCGATCTTGACCTGCCCGGCCTTCACCGCCACCTCTCGGCAGCCATGAAGACGCCCAATCCATCGCCTGAGGTGGATTTGCCATTACCCAATGGCGGGTTCAGCCGATTCAAGCTAGTCGAGTCAGGCGTCCTGCCTGCCAAGCTGGCTGAAAAATTCCCGGACATCCTCAGTTTCAAGGGCAGCGATATCGACGGTCGACTGCTTAGCCTTGACCTGACCGGCAACTCGCTACGTGCGGCCATTTCAACCGGCCAGGATGAATGGCTGGTGCAGCGCGCGTGGGATACACAAAGCAAGACGCTACCAAAGGCGATAGCCACATCCCGCTATTGGAGTTTCAGTCAGTCTGATATACCTGCGCAGACGTCACCAATCGATCCGGAAGACAAGACATCACCTGCCACCGCGCAAAACAAAGCGCATAGGATGGAGCCAACCGGTACGCCCAGAGGAAACATTCTCTACAACTTCCGAGTGGCAATTACTGCAACCAGTGGATTCACCCGGGCGTTTGGCGGCTCCGTAGAAGACGGGCTGCTGGGTGTGGTTAGCACAGTCAATCGGATGAATAGGACGTTTGAAGTCGATATGGGCGTGCACTTCACGCTGATTGATGAAAACGAAAAACTGATACTCACCAACCCGGATGACGACCCTACACAGGAAAATACTGACTGGCACGAAGAAAACAGAAAACTTCTGGAGAGAGTGGTCGGTGCAGCCGCTTATGATACGGGCTTCATGCTCAATACCTTTGCAGGTGGAACTGCAGGAGGAGTAGGTAATACCTGCATCATGGAAGTTGAGTCAGGCAAACTAAAAAAACATACGGCTTACGGGTTTGCAGGGCATGAGGACCCGGTGAACGCACCTAAATTCATGGAAACCACCGTGCATGAGTTCGGACACAAAATCGGCGCTGCTCATAATGCGGACGGCGACCAAATAATGAACTATGCACCTATACGACACTTCTATTTCCATGCTTTATCTATGGCCGAAATGAATGCATGGCTGAGTTCACTAGGCGGTAGATGTGCCACAAAACAATTGAATCCGAATGCTGCTCCATGGATCGATCCTGATTCCTTGCCCCAAATCTATCAATATATTCCCGCCAACACTCCGTTCAATTTGTCGGCCGTAGCGCGCTACGCCGTACCCGGCGCAAAACTGACGTTCACCTGGGACCAAACCAACGGGTACGCATTTCCTGAGCCGGTGGATCCGGGGTACGGCAATCTTTCCACCTCTTTGCCACCTTCACCGTCGGCCGAGCGAACCTTCCCCTCTCTCCCGGTAATCTTGAACGAAAAGTCACCCCAGCCAGGCGACCAGTATCCAGCCAAATCCCGCGATTTGAACTACATCCTGACAGTGCGAGACAACCAGATGGAGCATCCCACTACCGCACAAGCCAATGCGGCCGTCAGGGTTCATGACACGGGCACAGCATTTGCCGTAACAGAGCCGGACAAATCAGTGCACTGGAAAGCCGGCGGGATCTATGACATAGCCTGGAATGTGGCCCAGACCAATGTTGCACCTGTCTCCTGCCCGAGAGTGGCAGTACATCTGTCAACCGACGGTGGCTACCATTATCTGGCGCAGCCACTGGCCACTAATCGGCCAAATAATGGGCGTACCACAGTGGGGCTTCCACAGGTAAACACCCTGAAGGCCCGCCTGCGTGTGAGTTGCGAGAACAATATTTTCTTCGCAGTGTCCCCTACGGATATCGTCATCACTCCATAACCCGATGCCGGATCGAAAAATATCAGGCACAAAAAAACCGTGCCCGGATCGCTCCGGCGCACGGTTTTTTTTTAACAAGTCTTACTTGTTAACAGCGTCGGTCAGGCCTTTAGCCACAACCAGCTTGATCACTTTCTTGGCAGCGATTTCGATGGCGGCGCCAGTCGAAGGGTTACGGCCAGTACGGGCAGGACGCTCAGTCACTTTCAGTTTGCCGATACCTGGCAGAGTGATTTCGCCGCCGTTTTCCAGCTGATCGGCAACGATTTGGCCCAGTTGGTCCAGAGCGTTACGCGCGGTGGTTTTTGGCGCGTCGATAGCTTCAGCGATGTCGGCGATCAGTTGGTCTTTAGTAAGAGCCATGTAGTGTTCCTTCCCTATCAAATTCATATGGATTGCAGAGTGCAGTGTCAGCCATCGAGCCCGATCTTTTGGATCCGGCACCCTCGGCCAAATAACCACGGGATCGGGGTTATAGATTCCGAAATCAGGGTTTGGTTCGACCTGACAAATGCTGAATGCACGCTTAACGCAGTGACTACGCGTAAGACCGCGCAAAACTAGCACAGAGGCGGGGAAATATCCGCCTCTAGCTACCCAATTGGTCAGCTTTATTGCTCAAAATCGGCAAAAAAACGCATAAGCGCCACCGGTCGCCCCGCAATTGCCGTTCGCACCGCGCCAAAACCAGTGGTTGCGGTACACTGGGCGCTTTTTCGGGGAGCACGCCCTCCCGTCTTCCTTCAGCCGAGAAGCCCATGCCGATCCGTCATTGCATCGTCCACCTGATCGACAAAAAACCCGACGGCACACCTGCAGTTCTGCACGCTCGGGACTCCGAGCTGGCCGAGTCCAGCGCCATCGAGAACATGCTTGCCGACCTCAACGAAAGTTATAACGCCAAACAAGGCAAGGCCTGGGGTTTCTTCCATGCCGAATCCGGGGCGCATCCGTTCAGCGGCTGGCTGAAGGAGTACTTCGATGGCGGCAAAGACTTCACCGCCTTCAGCCGCGTGGCGGTGGAACACCTGCAAAAACTCATGGAAGAGTCCAACCTCTCGGTCGGCGGCCACGTCCTGTTCGCCCACTATCAGCAAGGCATGACCGATTACCTGGCGATCGCCCTGCTGCACCACAGTGAAGGCGTCGCGGTGACCGAACAACTGGACGTGACCCCCTCCCGTCACCTGGACCTGGGCCAGTTGCACCTGGCGGCGCGCATCAACGTGTCGGAGTGGCAGAACAACAAGCAGTCCAAACAGTACATTTCGTTCATCAAAGGCAAGAACGGCAAAAAGGTTTCGGAGTATTTCCGCGACTTCATCGGTTGCCAGGAAGGCGTTGATGGCCCCGGTGAAACCCGCACCCTGCTCAAGGCCTTCAGTGACTTCGTCGAAAGCGAAGACCTGCCCGAAGACGACGCGCGCGAGAAAACCAAGACCCTGGTGGATTACGCCAGCAGCCAGGCCAAGCTCGGCGAACCGATGGGCCTGGAAGAGTTATCGGAACTGATCGACGAAGACCGCCCGAAAGCCTTCTACGACCATATCCGCAACAAGGACTACGGCCTGTCGCCAGAAATCCCGGCTGATAAACGCACCCTGAACCAGTTCCGCCGTTTCACCGGCCGCGCCGAAGGCCTGTCCATCAGCTTCGAAGCGCACCTGCTGGGTTCGAAAATCGAGTACGACGAAGAAGCCGGCACGCTGATCATCAAGGGACTGCCAACGTCGCTCACCGATCAGCTCAAGCGCCGCAACTGATGCTCGGTAGCGTATTGAAGAAATGCCTGTTGATCCTGCTGGTGGTCGTGGTCTATCAGCATTGGGGCAAGATCGAGCGGGTGTTCAACCCGTCGCAAGTAGTGCCCGAGCAGACCCAGGCCAAGGCCAACGTCGTGCTTTACGCCACCGAGTGGTGCGGCTACTGCAAGCTGACCCGGCGTTTTCTCGATCAGAAAGGCATTCCCTACAAGGAATTCGATATCGAGAAGGATGACGAAGCGCGCAAGGCTTACCAGGCGCTGGGCGGCGGCGGGATTCCGATCATCGATGTCAACGGGACGTTGATTCGCGGGTATGACCCGGATGCGATTCTTGCGGCGTTGAAATGATTTAAAGATCAAAAGATCGCAGCCTGCGGCAGCTCCTACAGGGTGTACATCGATCCCCTGTAGGAGCTGCCGAAGGC
>NZ_JBYTEO010000128.1:0-5483 GCF_058791355.1 Pseudomonas sp. EB271-G4-1 | reverse complement strand
AGGGGCAAGAGCCCTTGGTTACTTGGGGCCGGGCGGCGTTCCGTTTTTCCAAGTGACTCGCCGTAAGGGCGAAACCCCAAGTGGTCGTTACCGCAGCAATGGATATGTACGCCTGAAAGACAATTATCGCCTGCCAGGACGCCTTCGCCGGCAAGCCTGGCTCCTACAGTTAAAGCGGAACCCTGAGTGGTCGTTACCGCAGGAATGGATATGTACACCAAGGGAACGGCTCGGCTGTCAGAGCTGAAACCTGCCTCAGACACCAATATTCGAAGACGCAGCCAACCGAACCCCACTGCGCACTTCCCTGGCCGTACACCCAAAGTGCTGGCGAAAGCTTCGCGTAAATTGCGCCTGGTCGCTGAAGCCCCAGCGCATGGCCAGCTCGCCGATCGACAGGTGGCAGTTGGGGTCGCGCAGGCCTCTGTTGACCGCCTCAAGGCGGCGCAGGCGAATCCATTCGCCGAGGCTGTAGGACGTGGTGCTGAAGAGTTTGTGCACATAACGCACGGACAACCCGCAGGCCTCGGCGATCATCGGCGGCGCCAGGTCCGGGTTGCCCAGTTGCTGGTCGACGTACTGCTCGATGCGTTGCAAATGCAGGGCGGCCAGGTTCGAGCTTTCGCTGCTCAGCACCCGCTCATCATCACGCAATGCCATCAACAACGTCGAAAGGGCCTGCTCCAGCAGCATATGCCGGGCGGCCTCGTCGCACTCGTCGAAACGTGCGGCGCACATCGCCAGTTGGTCGACAAAGACCCGCCCGAGTGCGCGCCTGGCGTCGAAGCACAGGCGCGTGTAGCGTTCGGCTCCGCGCAATTGGCCATGCAGCGCGCGTTCGGGGAGCTTGAACACCCACAGATCGTTGTCGCTGGCATAGTGAAAGCGGTAGGGCGCGTCGCCCCGTTCGAAGATGAAACCACCCGGTTGGCAATGCAAGGCGCGGCCGTCCTGTTCGAAATGCACTTCGCTGCGCCGCGGTACGGTGACGAGGTAGCAGGCTTCGTGGTCTTCGCTGACTTGGGCTTTGCTGCGCGAATAGCCCAGTTGGCTGGAGCGCAAGCGAGAAAGGGTTAGCGCGGTGCTGCCGGTTTCCCAGATCTGCAGGCTGCCGCTGAAAGGGCGGTCAGGTGCGAATTCCAGGGACAGCGGAAAGTAGGCACTGCCAATGGCCTGGGCCCAGAGCGGCTGGCGTTGACTGTCTGGCCAGGAGCGTGTGGAGAGTTTGTAGGCCATGGCTGCCCTCGTATCTTTTTTATTATGAGGACGGTGCCGACGCAAAAAAGCCGTCGGCACCGTTGGGTTGCCATCATTTGCCAATGTCTACGGGCGGTCAATCACCGGGTGTCAGCCGGTAGGTGGCCGATGGCGCGAGCGTGGCCTGCCAGCCAGGAGGGACAACGATGTTGGTGGTCGCCTCTTCGATCACGCAGGGGCCTTTTACCGTTTGCCCCGATTGCAAGCGGTCACCGTTGTACACCGGCGTTTGCTGCCAGGACGACTGGGCGCTGAACAACATCGACCGATGATCGGTGGCCTTAGGCGCGACATCATCGGTAGCCGGCGGTAGTTCCGGCATGGGCGGACGTTGCAGGCGCGCAATTACCGAGCACTCGAGGTTCACCAGTTCTACCGGGCTCTCGGTTTCGCTGTAGGAGAACAGCGCCTTGTGCCGGGTATGGAACGCCTCACGCAACGCAACCAGGCCCGACTGATCCAGCTGATCGCAGGTCAGCTCGACGCTGCACTCGTGAATCTGACCGAGGTAGCGGATCTCCAGGTTGTAGAGGCACTGGACGTTATTACCAGCGCCAAAGCCATCGTCGCGCAGGTTTTTCATCCCGCGCTCGCGCAGGTCACGCAAGGTCTGGTTGAGCAACGGCAGGTCGACCAGTTCGTCGTCGAGGCGCATCGGCAGCGTGGTCAATTGGTCGTAGCGGATATCGGAAAGAATCTGCCCGTAGGCGCACAGCCCGGAAGCCACTTTCGGAATCAGCACCACCTTGCTGCCGATTTCTTCGGCCAGGCGCATGACGTGCATGCCCGCCGCACCGCCCGCGCCGATCAGGGCAAAGTCACGTGGGTCATAGCCGCGTTCGACCGACACCCGGCGAATGCCACTGACCATGTTCAGGTTGACCAAGGTGATGATGCCGATCGCCGCGCGTTCGACGCTGATGCCCAAGGGTTGGGCAATTTTGCTCCGGATCGCCTCTATGGCGGCCTGGCGATTGAGCCGGATGCTGCCGCCCAACAGCGCGCCGTCGGCCAGGTAACCCAGGGCCAGGTTGGCGTCGGTCACGGTCGGCTCGGTGCCGCCCTTGCCGTAGCACACCGGTCCCGGGTTGGCGCCGGCGCTGCGCGGGCCGACCTGGAGCATGCCGAAATCGTCGAGATAGGCGATCGAGCCGCCTCCGGCGCCGAGGGTTTCCACCTGGATCATCGGCACGCCGATGCGATAGCGCAGGAAGTCAGTGTCCTTGCTGAAGTTGGTGCGTCCTGACTTGCTCAAGGTGATGTCGAACGAAGTGCCGCCCATGTCCACCGTGATCACGTTGTCTATGCCGAATGGCTGCGCCACGCACAACCCGGCTTGCGGCGCGGACGCGGGCCCTGAGTTGATCGCATTCACCGCGCGTTCGCGCATCACCACACCGGGTGCCAGGCCACCGTTGGATTGAAAGTAGCGCGTGGGCTGCTGCGCGCCGAGCTCTTCGAACAAGGCGTCGATGCGTTCGATGTAGCGGCCCATGACCGGGCTCAGGTACGCGTTGACCACGGTGGTCGAGGTGCGGGTGTATTCGCGGATCTGCGGGAACACTTCGTTGCCGGTGCAGACGAATACACCCGGCAATGCCGCGCGCACCCTCTCGGCGGCGCGTTGTTCGTGGCTCGGATTGCGCACCGACCAGACGAACGAAATGGCCACGGCCTTGACGTCCTGTTCGCGGAAATACTCGATTGCTTCAGCAATCGCGTTTTCGTCGAGGGCGGCGTATTCGCTGCCGTCACTGAGGATCCTGCCGCCGATGGGGCGCCGCAGATGACGCGGCACCAGCATGTAGGCCGGCGGGTAGCTGGCATCGTAGCGATGGCCGTCTTCCTTGTGGCCCAGGCGGATTTCCAGGCTGTCCTCATGCCCTTCGGTGCACAGCAGGCCAACCTTGACCCCGGTTTTCTCGATCAACGCGTTGAGGGCCACGGTGGTGCCGTTGATGCACAGGTCACAGTCGCCAATGATTTCGGCGGGGGTGCGGCCGATGGCGTCAGCGATTTGCGCCAGCCCGTTGCGGATGGCGATCGTGCCGTCCTGGGGCGTCGACGGTGCCTTGAACAACTGCACGTTGCCGCTGCGATCGGCCAGGATGAAATCGGTGAAGGTGCCGCCGGCGTCGATGCCCAGGCGATATTGTTGCTTGCTCATGATCAGGGGTTCCAGATAGCTCAAAGGGGGGCGATCAATGCGTGGCGCGGCACGCACGAGTCGCGGCGTCATCGACCTGGCCGTTGCCGTCGATCACCACGCCGTATTCCAGGCGGGCGCCTTCGCGGGACACCAGGCCGTTGCGTACGTCGTCGGCCACGCTGGCAACCGGGCGCCGCAGGGGATCGCCATAGCCACCGCCGCCAGGGTTGATGTTGATCACCCGTTCGCCCGGTTGCGCGATGAGCTGCGCGTTGTAGATAAAGGACTGCTCCTCACCGTCGTTCTTGCGGTGAATCAATCGGCCCAGCTTCGGTTCGAGCAGGACGTTGTTCGCGTCCGCGGCACCAGACGTCGGCAGTTGTCGACCCTCGCCAAAACCGACCACGGTCATCGCGTGATCCAGCGGTTCGATTTCGATTCGCGTGCCAGAACCACCGCGAAATTCGCCGGCACCACCGCTGTCAGTCATCAGGCTGTAGCGATGGATGAGGATCGGGTAGGCGTACTCCAGCAACTCGATATCACCGGACATCAACGCGCCGAAACAGCACAACGGACCGCACGCCGGCCAACCGTCCATGGCCTTGTTCGCACCGGCGCCGGAAATGATCGAGGCGAGCACCATGGTCACGTACTCGTCGTTGCCATTGCGCGGATCATGGCCGGCAATGTTGATCCCGCTGGCGTGGCCCCAGGAGGCCGTGACCCGATCGGGGGCCGCTTGTTCCAGGGCCTGGCGCACCGCGTCGGCCAGGGTTTCCATCGGTGTGGTGGTGCTGTTGACGTGGGGCGCCGGTTCCTGGGCGTTGCACAAGGTGCCCGGCGGGCCGAGGTCGACCGTCACGCAGCGGTACAGCCCTTCGTTGTACGGTGGCGGTACCTGGGCGAACATCATCAGCCCCAGGTACACCCCGGACACCGAGTTGCCGGCGTAGGAGTTGATGAAGTACGGCACCTGCGGCGGACTTTCGATCAGGATGTGCGCCTCGTCGCCGCGAATTTCCACTTGCGCGGTGATCGACAGTTCACCCAGCCCATGGCCCGAGTCTTCCAGCACGGCAGTGCCGCTGTAGAGGCCATCCGGTACTTCTCGCAGCAAGGCCCGCATGTGCCGGTCCGCCATGTCTTTCAATTCGGCGATACACGCACGCACCTGCGCCACGCCATAACGATCGAGCAGTTCCAGCAAATGCCGTTCACCCACATTGCAGGCGCCGTACTGGGCGTTGAGATCGCCTTCCTGATAGGCCCGGGCGCGCATGTTGGTCAGCAGCAGGTTGATCACGTCTTCACGGCGCTTGCCTTGGGACCAGAGCTTGACCGGCGGGATCCGCAAGCCTTCGGCGTAGATTTCCCTGGCATCCGGGTTGTAGCCGGCAGGCACCGGTCCGCCGATGTCGGTCAGGTGACCTTTGCACACCGCCCAGAACACCAGCTCGCCTTGGTAGAACACCGGTTTGTACATGCAGCAGTCGAGAATATGGCTGCCCATGTAAGCGGGGTCATTGTGATAAATCACATCGCCTTCCTGGACGTCATCGCCGAAGAAACCGGCCACGCATTTCATCGCCGGAATCAGCGATCCGAGGTGAATCGGGATGTCCTGGCCTTGCAGGATCATTTCCGGAAGGTGATCGAAGAGTGCGTTGGAGTAATCGTGGGCCAGGTTGAAAACGCTTGAACGACCGGTTTTCTCAAGGGTGATGGTCATTTCCCGTTGCGCGGTTTCGAGCGCGCCACGCACGACTGCCAGGGTGATCGGATCTACTGTGCTCATGGGTCACCAGAAATCTTGTTGTTATTCAGGTGGAGGTCAGGACGAACGTCTAACCCACGACACAAAACTACGCGCTCGAACCAGGGGCTGGCTTGGCGCAAAGTGCACTGGTTTTTGATTGTCAGTGCACTTGTGATGGCGGCCTGACAGCCGACCAGGATGTTGGTGACTGAGTACATATCCATTGCTGCGGTAACGGCCGCCTATGGTTTCGCCCTTACGGCGAGTCCCTTTTTCAAACGCCAAAAAGGAACCAAAAGGCTTTGCCCCACCACTCGG
>NZ_JBYTEO010000127.1:0-5552 GCF_058791355.1 Pseudomonas sp. EB271-G4-1 | reverse complement strand
GTGGGGCAAAGCCTTTTGCTTCCTTTTTGGCGTTTGAAAAAGGGAGTCGCTGTAAAAGCGAAACCATAAGTGGCCGTAACCGCAGCAATGGATATGTACGCAGGCAACCAATTTCACACAGGGCTTCCTGTGACGCCCCCGCATCAACGTTGCGCACGGCTCAATTAATACGTTGTCAGTGGAACGCGGAGCGTCCCTGGCGGCATTCCCACGCAGAGCGTGGGAACGATCAAACCATAAGCCGCCGTTACCCAATGGATATGTACGCAGGCAACCAATTTCACACAGGGCTTCTTGTGACGCCCCCGCATCAACGTTGCGCACGGCTCAATTAATACGTTGTCAGTGGAACGCAGAGCGTCCCTGGCGGCATTCCCACGCAGAGCGTGGGAACGATCAAAGCCGCCGTTACCGCAGCAATGGATATGTACGCAGGCAACCAATTTCACACAGGGCTTCCTGTGACGCTTCGCATCACCGCTGCGAACGGCTCAATTAACGCGTCGTCAGCGGAACGCAGAGCGTCCCGGGCGGCATTCCTTTGCTGCGCGTGGGAACGATCAAAACACAGGCATCACCAAAAGCAGGTCGGCTTTAAGGCCGCCTCGCTTTGGCTGTTGATCGCGAGCGCCCCGTTAACCACGATGGCCGGAGAGAGGGCATGCCGAACCCCAGCGAGGCACCGAGTGGCGGGGGGGATTTACCAGAGCGCCAGGGTATAGCTGAGGATCAGTCGATTCTCATCCAGGTCACTGCCGAAATGGGTCGAGCGCACCGTCGCGTTGCGCCACTTCACGCCGACATTTTTCAGCGGCCCGCTCTGTACGACGTAGCCAATGTCGGTATCCCGTTCCCACTCCTTGCCTTGCGGGCGGTTTGCGCCCAGATCGATGTTGTCGCCGCTGAGGTAGCGGGTCATGAAGGTCAGGCCCGGCACGCCAATGGCCGCAAAGTTGTAGTCGTAGCGCGCCTGCCAGGACTGTTCGTCCTTGCTGGCGAAGTCGCCAATCTGCACGAAGTTCACCAGGAAGGCGTCGGTGCCGTTGACGTAGGCGTAGCCGGTGTCGCCGCTCATGCCTTGATAACCCAGGCCCAACGCATGCCCACCAAGGTTATAGGTGAACATTGCGCCAATAGCGTTGTTATCGACATTGCTGCCCCCATCGTCCGTTGAACGGGCGAAGCGCAGATCCGTCTTCAACGACTGGCCGGTCGTCACTGGCAACACGTAGGTCAGGTTGACCAGGTGCTGGCTGTAGAAGTTGTCGAGGTGACCGTAGCTATAGCCGGTGGCGAGGTTGCTGGTCCATTTGTAGTTCAGGCTGGCGAAATCGAAGCGGTCGCTGTCGATGTGACGTGTGGTGATGCCTTTGGCGCCGGTTCGGGTGATGCCCATGTCCTCGTAGTCCGAGGAGTCGCGCTGATTGACCTGCGTCAGGCGCCCGGCGTCCACGGTCAGGCCTTCGAGTTCCAGCGACGTCAACTGACCGCCCTTGAAGGTTTGCGGCAACAACCGTGAATCGTTAGCCAGTACCGTCGGCAGCTTCGGCAGCAACGTACCGAGTTTCAGTGTGCTTTTGGAGGCGCGCACTTTGGCGGTCAGGCCCAGTTCGCCGTACTCGTCCTGCGCACCCTTGCTCGTGTCGCGATGGCGTTTGAGCAGGCCGGAACCTGCGCGATCAGGGCTGGAGTCGAGCTTGACGCCGACCAGTCCGATGGCATCGAAACCGACACCGATCAACCCTTCGGTGAAGCCCGATTCATAGCGCAGCAGGAAGCCTTGGGCCCATTCCTCTTGTTTGGATTGGGCGGCGTTGGCCTGACGATAATCTCGGTTGAAGTAAAAATTGCGCAGCTCCAGGCTGGCCTTGCTGTCTTTGATGAAGTCCGCATGGGCCTGGGTGGCAAGGCTGGTGCCTGCGAGGAATAGACTGAAAAGGGTAGGTTTCATGTTTGTCTCTTGTTGTTATGGGCAAGCCGATCCCGCACTGGCCGTGGCCGGTGGAGGGAAGGCTGGTTGGCGGTGCCCTGGCCGGGCGGCGCAGGGCGGGCGTAAAAAAGCGCGAAGCCAAGGGGCGCACTCGCGCTCGAGGCATTGGCCCCGGAAACACTGCAGCGTCAGTGACTGCTGGCCATGGCAGCGCCCAGGCCGGTCTGGGCGCGCACGAACTGATCGGCATAGGCCGCGCGTTCACGATCGGCACGCTCGCTGCGGTCCAGCCTGGACACCACCACTATGACCAGGAAGGCCAGGGGCATGGAGAACAGTGCCGGCTGGTCGTAGGGGAAGATCGCCTGGGCATGGCCCAGTACACCGACCCACACCGACGGCGAACCGATGACCAACGCCAGGGCGCTGACCAGGCCGGTCAAGCCGCCGTAGAGGGCGCCGCGGGTGGTCAGGCCACCCCAGTACATGGCCATGATCAGTACCGGGAAATTTGCCGAGGCGGCGATGCCGAACGTCAGGCCGACCAGGAAGGCGATGTTTTGGCCTTCGAACAGAATCCCCAGGGAGATTGCGACAATGCCCAGGCCGACAGTGGCGATGCGCGACACGCGCATTTCCTGCTTCTCGTCCGCCTTGCCCTTCTTGAATACCGAGGCATACAGGTCGTGGGAGATCGCCGAGGCGCCGGCCAGGGCCAGGCCGGCTACCACTGCAAGGATGGTGGCGAAGGCAACGGCGGAAAGGAATCCCAGAAACAGGTTGCCGCCCACCGCTTTGGCCAGGTGCATGGCTACCATGTTGCCGCCGCCTATCATGGCACCACCGAGCTTACCGTCGACGTAGTACTGCGGGTCTGTGCCGACGATGACGATGGCGGTGTAGCCCAGGATGCAGACCACGAGGAAGAAAAAGCCGATGAACACCGTGGCAAACAACACCGATTTGCGCGCCTCCTTGGCATTGGGCACGGTGAAGAAGCGCATCAGGATGTGCGGCAGGCCGGCGATACCGAAGACGAGGCCCAGGGACAGTGACACCGCGTTGACCGGATCGGCCAGCAAGGTGCCCGGGCCCATGATCTGCACGCCGCTGGCATGCACCGCTACGGCCTGGGCCGACAGCGTCTCGAAGCTGAAGCCGAAGCGGCTCAGGGCCATCAACATCAGGGTCGTGCCGCCCGCCAGCAGCAGGACCGCCTTGGTGATCTGCACCCAGGTGGTCGCCAGCATGCCGCCGAAGATCACATAGACCAGCATCAGCAGACCGACCACCACCACCGCCGTACGATAGTCGAGGCCGAACAGCAGCTTGATCAGTTGGCCGGCACCGACCATCTGCACCACCAGGTAGCAACACACCACCGTCAGCGAGCCGAGGGCGGCGAAGCTGCGCACGCGAGTCTGGTCCAGGCGCAGGGAGACGATGTCGGCGAAGGTGTAGCGGCCCAGGTTGCGCAGGCGCTCGGCCATCAGGAAGGTGACGATGGGCCAGCCGACGAAGAAGCCGATGATGTAGATGAAGCCGTCATAGCCCTTGGTGAACACAAGGCTCGAGAGCCCCAGCAACGTGGCGGCAGACATGTAGTCCCCGGCGATCGCCAGGCCATTCTGGAAGCCTGTGATACCGCCTCCGGCGCTGTAGAAGTCGGCAGCGGAACGCGTACGACGGGACGCCCACCAGGTGATCAGCAAAGTGGCGAGGACGAAGACGAAGAACATGCCGATGGCATGCACATTGAGCGGTTGTTTCTCGGCAGTGATGGGGGCGGCGGTGGCCAGCAAGGGGCTGAAGGCGAGCAGGGCGAGTAGGGGTTTCATGCGCGGGTCTCCTGCAGGATCTGCGCGCTGAGCGCGTCGAAGCGGGTGTTGGCGGTGTGCACATACCAGGCGGTCAACAACCAGGACAGCAGGATAATCGCCACGCCAATCGGCATCCCGAGGCTCAGGTGGCTGCCGTCGTACATTGGCAAGTGCAGCCAGGCGGGTGCAAAGGCCACGACCATGATGAAGCTGTAATAAACGGCCAGGACCACGGCGCTCAGGGACCAGGCCAGCAGCGAACGCTGGCGCGTAAGGCGTTGGAAGTTGGGATTGGCCCTGACCTGGGCGCAGATCTGGACATGGTTCGGATGGTCAGTCGTCATCGTGAGGCTCCGCTTTTTTAATTGTTGTTTGTCGGCCTTTTGAGGGGCGTACGGGTACCCGGGCGACGTTCCGAAACGGAGCGTCACCTGAATGCTGCTGGAGTCGTTGCTGCCCTGGCGATCTTCCGGAGGCGAGGGGATGTTGATGGCGAAATCGGGTGCCAACAGTGGGCCCGCCGCATGAACCCGCGGTGGGTACGAATGCGACAGATTGCACTGCCGCGCAGTTGCCTTTTTTTGCCTTGAAAACAGGCTTTTGAGCCTGCATTCAGGCCGTCAGCCCTGATTGAAATCAGGGCCTTTCCGCTTGCGAAATGCTGCTGGTAAAACCAGGCTGGATGCGAGTATATGTTGGCTAATTTCCAATAAGAATTGGCAGAAAAGCCTGATGAATATGCAAAATCGCACAACGCAAAACCAAGTGAATTGGGACGATATGCGTTTCTTTCTCGAGGTCGCCCGTGCGCGCACCGCCAGTGGCGCAGCACGCCGCCTGGGGGTCGACTACACCACGGTGTCGAGGCGCATCCGCGCCCTTGAGCAAAGCCTTGGCGCACTGCTTTTCGAGAAGTCCCGTGCGTCGGGTTTTGTCATGACGGTCGAGGGGCAACGCCTGATCAGTCACGCCGAATCATTGGAAAGTACATTGCTGGCAGCGTGCGAGCAGGTATCGGGAACCACCGCGGGGCTCGCCGGGCATTTGCGCATCGGCTGTACCGAAGCGTTCGGCTCCTGTTTCATCACCACGCAGATGAGCCATTTCATCATCCACTATCCGCACATCTCAGTGGACATCCTGCCGGTCCCGCACTTCGTCAACCTGTCGCGACGCGAGGCGGACATCGCCATCACCCTGGAGCGTCCTGAACGGGGGCCCTACGTGTGCTCGCGCCTGTGCGACTATCGCTTGCGCCTGTATGCGACACCGCAGTACCTGGCCGATCATCCACCGATTACCAGCAGCGAGGATTTGGCCAGTCACCCGTTCGTGACCTATGTCGAGGACCTGGCCTTCAGCTTCAAGCTGCTCTACCTGAACGACCTGCTGCCCGGCGCGCACAGCCGCCTGCGCAGCACCAGCGTAGTCTCCCAGTACCATGCGGCTTTGGAAGGCCGCGCGCTGGCCATTTTGCCCTGCTTCCTCGCCGGTCCCGACCCGCGCTTGTGTGAAGTGCTGCCGGATGAGGTCGAGGTCACTCGACAGTTCTGGATGTACTACAGCGAGGATCTGCGCAAGCTCAAGCGGATCACTCTGGTAGCCGACTATTTGCGTGCCTGCGCGGAACTCAATCAGCCGCTGCTGATGGGCGAGTCCCGTGTGATGGCGTACTTGCCGTCGCCCTGAATCCTGGGTTAACGCATTCAACCGTTCTTGACGATCAGGCGTGAGTTTCGTTCATTGCGAAAGGCCAGTTGTTCAATGGTCTGGGTCGCGTGCTCGGCCTCTTCGCGGGCCTT
>NZ_JBYTEO010000126.1:0-5878 GCF_058791355.1 Pseudomonas sp. EB271-G4-1 | reverse complement strand
AGACCCCGCGCAATGGGGGGCAGGAATCGGTCACGTTGTTAGCGAAATGACCGGTCACGATGAGCGAAATACGCAGTGCTGCATTTGGGATCAGCGCACGAGCCGCTAGGAAGGCTCGCTGGGGCTCCAGCCAACCCCCACTCAAAAAGTCCAGTCCTGCCAGAGCTGCTTTCCTCCGTCGTCAACATAGTTTGCATGGCGGGCCAACTCCTCGTAACAGAATGGCAACGAGCAGACGGGCCAAGGGGGGAGGGGGACAAGGCAGTAGTCGATGTGGAAATTGAACAGCTTCTACGTCAGCAGCTGCTTGACCTGTTTTTCTGCGACTTTTGGGGGGAGGAGACCGGCCATACCCTGACAGGAGATTCATGGTGCTGGGTAGTTGACCCCAACGATGGCACAAACGATTTTCTGAGGGGGCTGAAAGGTTCAGCTGTATCAGTCGGCCTTCTACACAAACACACCCCAATGCTAGGTGTGGTCTACGCACCCGTAACGATCGAAGGGGTTCCAGATTGCATCGCTTGGGCTGAAGGATTGTCCAATTTGCTACGCAATGGGAAACCCATAGCTCCCAAGCTTCCGGATATGATTTGGTCGAGCGATAGCCGCGTCATGCTCAGTTCAGCGGCCTCAAATAAGGCAGAAATAAATCATGAGCTCTGCGCTCCAAGCAGTTTTGTCGCCATGCCCTCGATTGCCTACAGGCTTGCAAAAGTAGCCGCTGGCGATGGCGTGTGCGGTATCTCTGTCTGCCCTGTGTCCGCACATGATGTCGTTGCGGGTCATGCGTTGCTTAGGGGGGCGGGCGGAGTACTGCTCAATGAAACTGGTGATTCAATACAGTACGTAACGCAGGACAACATGCAAGTAGTATCACGACGCTGCTTTGGTGGATTGGAAGATGTGTGCCGGACATTGGCTGCTCGAGATTGGGATCGCATTTTCACCGATGTTTAATTTTTTCTTGGAAAATTAGTCTGTCGCGTGAGCGACTATCAGTAGCCAATGAGCTAGCCGCGTTAACCGTTTCGCACATTCAAGAGGTGCCCCGGCGATGTATAAATCTTTCAGCAAGAGTCAGGCTCGTCGCCGCCTGCGCCGACTCCTTGTGCTGGTCAGTCAAGGCTACACCTTTGTCATTACCAAGCATGGCAAAGCGGCTTGCTTGCTTGTAGCTGAAACGAGGGAAGGGAGTGTTGTGGCGCCCCGGGGCTGACAGCTATCGGGAACGGCATCATGCCCATCTGATCTATCCGTGTCTAATGCCTGACACCTCATCCGTTGCAGCGAGCAGTAGCTTGCCGGGCTCGGACAAAAGGATGCCCTGCGGTCGACAGCCTCCAATGTACCCATTGCTAGAAGCGAACCAAAATGCGATTCCCCAACCATCTTTTTTCGTTCTCAACAGGTCGAGTATCGCTTTCAGGTCAGGTACCGGTCCGTGCTTAATGCCGTCCTGGAAGGCATACATTGATTCCGAAGTGTCCGGTATCAGCGAGGCAGCTGAGATCCCTCGGCTCCAGGTATGCTGCTACTACATTCGAATTCGTACTGAGCTGCATTACCGTCATGTCCTGGGAAGAGTCCTTCGTCGTATGGGCGAGATTGACGATCAAGCCTGGTTGTTCGTCTTTGCGAAGCCGACACTAAAGCGATTCTCACAGCGTATCGCCGATGACTTGCCGGAAGACTTGGCTGTAGTGTGCGCTATAGGTGCACCTGCACCTGCACCTGCACCTGCAGCTGCCCCTGTGGTTTGTTCGACAGATGGTGAGTGGATAACTCAATACACTGTGAACTGAAAGAGAGGCATTCAGCTCGGCCCAACCACATCAGCGCAGTATGTATTACCAGCGGGCGATCTGGCCTCTACATGGACTTATCAAATAGCTTTACGAAAAGTTACCGCCAACTGCTGCTTGCCGTTTTCTGATGTGCTTTTCAAGCCTTAAAGTCTTGGCTCTAAGACGCAGAAGCTGGGCTATCCAGCAGCCACGCTTCCGATCAACGTTTACGTCCAAATCGTTTATGCGAGAAAACCACCCGGACCGATTGGTTCGGGTGGTTTTTTCCATTTTTTGCAATGATTAGTTCGCTAAGGCATTCCCATGCCAAGTCATTGTGACAACGTGTCAATGCATCGTGACAAATGGGGGGTTTAGCCGCGCAGCCAGGAGTCAACGGTAGCGGCACCGTATTGTTCCTTCCAGGCCTTCAGTCCACGGTGGTTGCCGCCCTTGGTTTCAATCAGCTCGCCGGTATGCGGGTTCTGATAAACCTTGACCACGCGGGCGCGGCGGGTCTTTGGAGCGGCGTGTTGCAGACCGGATTTTGCCGGGTTCGGGTCGAGGATGGCGATGATGTCGCGCAGGCTCTTGCCGTAGGTTTTCATCAGCCCCTGGAGCTTTTCTTCGAATTCGATTTCTTTCTTGAGCCCGGCATCGTTCTTCAGGGATTCAAGCTGCTTGAGCTGCTCTTGAAGGGCCTTTTCAGCTGCACGAAATTCAGCGAGTCTGGACAATATCTTTACTCCAATAGTGTGTTTGGCTGATACCAACCGCAAACAAAGCTATAAGCCAAGAGCCTTGAAGCGACTCGGGGATTAGATGCCACACCTGCCAATCTGATGCAGGCATGAAAAATTGTAGTAGTTAATGGGGCAAGAGTAAATCATGACTTTTTGTTCATGTAACAAGAGTTGTACTTGATTCAAATGGAGGAGTGCGGTGTGTCGTTGAATCGCTGCTAAAGGCCACTAGTTAATCATCACTTAATGCATTAATGAAATCGGCGGCGGGTATCGGCCGACCAAACAGATAACCTTGCAGGTAGTTCACGTTGTGGGCCGTCAGGTAGTCACTTTGCTCCTGGGTTTCCACACCTTCGGCAACCATTGCCAGGTCAAGCTTGGCCGCCAGCTCGATGATGCTTTCCAGAATGTGGCTGGAGAGGGTATCGATGCCGATCATGGCGACGAAGCTCTGGTCGATTTTCAGGAAATCCACGTTGAACTGGCGCAGGTAACCGAGGCTCGAGTGGCCGGTGCCGAAGTCGTCGATGGCGATCATTACGCCAAGCTCATGCAGTTGCTCGAACAATTGATGGGTAATGGCCGAGGGCTCGATCAGTTTGCGCTCGGTCAACTCCAGCACCAGGTGTATGGAGCCCGGGGCAAAGGCGGCGAGGAATTGCCGGCAATCCTCGACCAGCGCAAGATCCTGGCAATGATTGGCGGTGATATTGATGCCCACATGGAACGGCTCATCGAACGATGCCGACTTCCGTGCCAACAGCCTGGCTGTTTGTTGCATGATCGAGCGCGTCATCGGCACGATCAGCCCGCTGTGTTCGGCAAACGGAATGAACAGATCGGCGCTGACCAAACCTTCCTTGGGATGGTTCCAGCGCATCAGTACCTCGACTCCCGTGCATTTTTTGCTCAGCGCATGCACCACTGGCTGGAAGTACGGAACGAACTCCGCCGCGTCCAGTGCGCGCTGCATCTCAAGGGTTGGCGACGAGGAACGCTTCTGTATGACGTGCCCGATAAAACCTGCAATCACGCCGAAGAACAGCAACAAACTGAACAGTGGCGGATATTCACTGCTCATGTAGCGCCACACTTCGCCTTCGGGGAAACCGGCCGTTACGCTGAAGGGATAACGCGAAGATGCCAGCGTGTTTTGTGCGACGGGGAACTCGGGTGGATCGCCTTCGTGAAAACTGCCGTCGGCGGACAACCAGTGCGGCCCGACTTGCAACAACAACAGTGTCTGGCGCCCGATCAGGCGCAGGATATTACTCAGGTGGTAACCGTCCAGCGTGCTCATGGCGCCCCGTTTACCGTCGCTGAGTCGATAGACCAAAAACGCGGTGTCGGGCGTCACCGGGTTGCCCTTAATCAGCAACAACTGGCCGTTGGCATAATCTCCGGAAGCCATTTTTTCGTGATAGTCACCGAACAGGGAACTGCAATAGAGAGTGTCGTCCCATAGCAGGTTGGTCGAGCGCACGAATGGACGGCGTGTCACCTGCTCGCGCAACGCGAGGTTGACGTCAATGCAGCTTTGGCCAGCCAACGGCAGCAACTCGCGCGCCGCCTGGGCGGTGTTGTCGAGCATCAGTTCGAATTGGCGAGTCGCTTCTTCGGCGGTTTGTTGGCTGCTGAGCCTGAGTACGCGTTCGGCCTGCATGTAAAGAATGACGAAACCCAGCAGGATCGGCAGCAGTCCACTCAACAAGGTTACAGCGAGCCTGATGCCTCTCGGGTGGGCGTTGGTTTTCAGTGGCATTCGCGAAACCTGTATCGCTGAAGTGGGGCTCTCAACGCCTGGCGGGAAGTGATGCTTCCCATCAAGCGTTCAAGCAAGAGGCAGGATAGTTGGCCCTTGGCACTTGTGCCGAGGGATGATTCCAATGGGGATTTTCTTGTGTAACAAAGCCCTTGCGCGCCATGGGGAAAAGGGGATTTGATACAGAAGGCGGACAAATTGAGTTACGCTGTGTAGAATTAGGTTACGCATACAATAATAATCGTCTTCTGGCAGCAGAAGCCTCGCCCTCAGAGCCTTGGGTCGACAATGAAGATATTCGGGTTTCAATTGATCTACGGTGATTTCCTCGCCCGCAGCGTGCGGGGCATCTCCTGTGCGCCACCCACCGCTCTCAGCATTGCTAGCAACTAACGCTTGTTAATTTCAGCGGTTAATTCCTAAAGCATGATGAGGCGCCAACCATGGCAGATTTATACGAAAACCCAATGGGCCTGATGGGCTTCGAGTTCATCGAACTTGCATCGCCGACCCCCAATACCCTGGAGCCGATCTTCGAGATCATGGGCTTCACCAAGGTCGCGACCCATCGTTCCAAGGACGTGCACCTGTATCGCCAGGGCGCGATCAACCTGATCCTCAACAACGAACCCCACAGCGTCGCCTCGTACTTTGCCGCCGAGCACGGTCCATCGGTGTGCGGCATGGCGTTCCGTGTCAAGGATTCGCAAAAGGCCTACAAGCGTGCCCTGGAACTCGGCGCCCAGCCGATCCACATCGAGACTGGCCCGATGGAGCTGAACCTGCCGGCGATCAAGGGCATCGGCGGTGCGCCGCTGTACCTGATCGACCGTTTCGGTGAAGGCAGCTCGATCTACGACATCGACTTCGTGTTCATCGACGGCGTTGACCGTCACCCGGTCGGGGCTGGCCTGAAGATCATCGATCACCTGACCCACAACGTGTACCGCGGTCGCATGGCCTACTGGGCGAACTTCTACGAGAAACTGTTCAACTTCCGTGAAATCCGTTACTTCGACATCAAGGGCGAATACACCGGCCTGACCTCCAAGGCCATGACCGCGCCAGACGGCATGATCCGCATCCCGCTGAACGAAGAATCGTCCAAGGGCGCCGGGCAGATCGAAGAATTCCTGATGCAGTTCAACGGCGAGGGCATCCAGCACGTGGCCTTCCTCAGCGATGACCTGATCAAGACCTGGGATCACCTGAAAAGTATCGGCATGCGCTTCATGACCGCGCCGCCGGACACCTACTACGAAATGCTCGAAGGCCGTCTGCCCAACCACGGGGAGCCGGTAGGCGAGTTGCAGGCGCGCGGCATCCTGCTGGACGGTTCGTCCGAGTCGGGCGACAAGCGCCTGCTGCTGCAGATCTTCTCGGAAACCCTGATGGGGCCGGTGTTCTTCGAATTCATCCAGCGCAAGGGTGATGACGGCTTCGGTGAAGGCAACTTCAAGGCGCTGTTCGAATCGATCGAGCGCGACCAGGTACGTCGTGGTGTGTTGTCCACTGACTGATTGGTTGTAAAGATCAAAAGATCGCAGCCTGCGGCAGCTCCTACACGGTCCACCTGTAGGAGC
>NZ_JBYTEO010000125.1:0-6274 GCF_058791355.1 Pseudomonas sp. EB271-G4-1 | reverse complement strand
TCAACAGTCAGAATCGAGCCTTGTCCCTCCTCCTCCCTTCAAGTCCTACCATACAAGCGAGCCTGCTCGCGAAGGCGTCCTGACAGCCAACCCATCTCCCGCGGCCATACCCGATCAACTGTGGGAGCGGGCTTGCTTGCGAAGGCGTCCTGACAGCCAACCTGTGGCTTGTTGACCGCGTACATATCCATTCCTGCGGTAACGGCCACTTATGGTTTCGCTTTTACAGCGAGTCACTTGGAAGAGCCCCAAGTAACCAAGGGCTCTTGCCCCTGGCGTTCGGTGCCTCGCTAATGCTCGGCATGCCCTCGTTCCGGTCCTGCTCCGTGGGTCGCCGCGATCGGCCATCCTTGGCCCAGCGCGGCTAAACCGGCATCCTTGCCGGTTTACCCACTGCGCAGAACCTCCACTCGGCCTCTCGACGGGGCAAGAAAATCAAAAGCCAGATCACAATCAAAAGCGAGGCGGCCGACCGGCCGGCCTGATCGGAAGCCATACACATACCCCCTGTGCTGGTTTGTCAGCGATGACGGCCCGACGCCAACCCATCACTTCCGAATACACCCAAATCCACTGTAGGAGCTGGCTTGTCGGGCCGCCGCATCGCAGCGATGGCGGCCTAATAGCCAACCTGGATTTTGTTGACCGCGTACATATCCATTCCTGCGGTAACGGCGCCTAATGGTTTCGCCCTTACGGCGAGTCACTTGGAAGAGCCCCAAGTAACCAAGGGCTCTTGCCCCTGGCGTTCGGTGCCTCGCTAATGCTCGGCATGCCCTCGCTCCGGTCCTGCTCCGTGGGCCCGCCGCGATGGGCCATCCTTGGCCCAGCGCGGCTAAACCGGCATCCATGCCGGTTTACCCACTGCGCAGAACCTCCACTCGGCCTCTCGAGGGGGCAAGAAAATCAAAAGCCAGATCACAATCAAAAGCGAGGCGGCCGACCGGCCGGCCTGATCGGAAGCCATACGCATCCCCCCCCGCAGGAGCCAGGCTTGCCGGCGAATGCGTACTCACAACCAATGACCGCCTTACAGGTGACACACGAAAAAAGCACCTGCCTGGCTACCTGGAAAGCTTTATAACTGAACCCAAAACAATATTTCGTGGCCCTGCCCCAACCCATAAGCTCAAGAAATGCAAACCCCTGCCGATAATCAGGGCAATACGCTGTGGTAGGGTATTTTAGAAATGTGTCGTTATGGGTTTAGCGTATGAAAGAGATTTATCTATTGATCGAGCACGGCATCGATCAAGGCGAAGTGTATGTTCTTGGTTGGTTCGATGATGAGAAAAGGGCGAAGGAAGTCGCCGAGGAAAAAGAGTGGGAGGCGTATCGCGAAGCCTTGAAAACAGGACACGCCTGGTCGAATCACAAGCCGTTGGCGCCGGATCAAACGGAGTACCGTCGATTCTGGATCAAAGAGGTTTCCAAGTTTGATCGCGTCCCCGTCCCAAGGTCCTCGGCCGTTCATTGAGCCTCGCGCACGTGCTGACGCATCCCAGCAGCATCTGCGATTTGCTTTCCGATAGCCCGCCGTCGCAGCCTGGCCGAGCGGCCACCGGACAACCTGATGTCGAATGCACGCGGCTCCCTGTAGGAGCCAGCGGTGCGGAGATCTGACTTGCCGGCGAAACCTCCCGAAAGTCCAACGCACCGCTCAAGCCCGCCATCGCCGGCGCGACAGCCCTATGTCACCCACACTTTATGCGCTGGCCGTTTAGCCCATACTCTCTGAAGGGAACAGCATTACCCACAAAATGCTGACTTTGTGGGGGACCACATCCCTGTGCTCAATACTCGCGTTATAGAAATGACCGGTACTACGTCAAACCGCAACTAATACTCAGTATCACCTTCGATCTTGAAATGCATGACCCACCCCCTTATCGAAGTAACCAGGGCCATCAGAGGCATCAACATCAACAACGTCACAGCGATCACGGGCCAACTTGTCATATGCTTCCCCTTTTTCCAGCAGGATTCGGCAACGCGCCCTTAAACGAACTTCAGGCACCTTTAAACATAGTCACGCACTCTGTTTTACGCACTAAGACACAGCATCACAATTGCAGAAGCACGGCCATATCTGCCTAAATGCCCCACATTAAAGCGAGCTCACCCGAAACAAGGAAACGTTCATGCTCGTCATGCCCTGGCCATACCTGACACTCCTCTCTGCCGGCTATGTCCTGGCCCTCACCTATGGGCAAATTACCGCCCAGGCGAGCATCGCCATCATCCTGTTGCTGCTCACCGGTTTCGCCGCCCAGCAACAACACGCCCGCTACGTCCGCTATCTTGGTCATGCCGTATTCATCCTCCTGGCCCTCACCCTCGCTCTGCATTGGTGGCCGGGGTTTCAAAACGCCAGGATGATCGATCAGGAGCGCTTCACCGAGAACGCCGTGCCGTTCTCGATGTATCTCAACCTGGATAAACCGCTGATAGGCTTCTGGCTGTTACTCGTGTGCCCATGGATCATCGGCCGCCACTCATTTATGCAAGCGATAAAAGCAGGCGCCCTGACCCTCACCCTAACGGCACTCGTTACGCTCGGGGGAGCATCGCTGCTGGGAATCGTAGAATGGTCGCCGAAATGGCCGCCGCAGGCATGGCTGTGGATAAACAACAACCTGCTACTGGTGACGCTAGTAGAAGAAGCGCTATTTCGCGGCTACATACAAGGTGGCTTGAGCCGGCGCCTCCAACACCTGCACTACGGCGAACACCTTGCCCTGTTAATCGCTTCTCTATTATTCGGGCTGGCGCACTGGGGGGCCGGTTGGGAGTGGGTAATGTTGGCGACCTTGGCAGGCGCTTGTTATGGGCTCGCATATCGATTTGGCGGATTGGCAGCCGCCATGGCTACTCACTTTGGTTTGAATCTACTGCATTTTGTATTGTTCACTTACCCGATGCTGACCAACTGACCGATTACCTGAACGACAAAAGCCAACGCTAATGTCATCCGTTTCAGTCAAAAATCTCGACAATGCCAACCACTTCACCGCTATCGTCATCCATAACCGGCAAAGCCCGAATTTTGTGATCCAACATGTAAGCCTCGGCCTCGGACAATTGTGCAGACGCTTTCACTGTGTGCGGACTTAAGGTTAGGAACGAGTCGACGGTTTCGTTGACAACCCCTGGATTGCCCAGCAACGCACGACGTAGATCGCCATCGGTGACGATGCCGATGAGTTTTTCGTCCTCCATCACCAGGGCGAGCCCCAGGCGGCTTGATGTCATAACGAGCAGGCAGTTGTGGAATGAAGTGTTGCGGGTCACTTTAGGGGTATTGGTGTGCATCACGTCACTGACGCGCGTCAGGAGTTTGCGACCAAGGCTGCCACCAGGGTGGTAGCGAGCGAAGTCCATTGGCTTGAAGTCGAGCGCAGCGATCAGCGCGACAGCAAGCGCATCACCCATGGCCATGGTCGCGAGCGTTGAAGTCGTCGGAGCGAGGTTGTTGGGACACACCTCACGCTCGACGGATATATCTAGCCAGATGTCGGCATGCCGAGCTAGGGTGGATTCGCCGTCACCGGTCATGGCAATAATTTTGTTGCCGAATGACTTCAAGCTCGGGATCAACTTAACGACTTCTTCGGTTTCGCCACTGTAAGAAATCAGGATAAGCACATCGCTCGGCTTGAGCATGCCAAGATCACCATGAAAGGCTTCAGCCGGATGCAGAAAAAGACTTGGCGTACCCGTAGAGGCGAAAGTAGCGACCATTTTCTGACCGATAAGTCCGGATTTACCCATGCCGCAGACTGCCGCGCGGCCCTTGCAATCAAGGATGAGCTCCACTGCACGCTGAAACTGAGTGTCGAGGCGTGTTGCGAGTTGGCTGATGGCTTGCGACTGTGCGTTGAGTGCATCTTTAGCAATTGGAAGGTGATTCATGGGAAAGCCAAGGATCCTTGGTTAGGTGGTAAGCTTAAATAGATGTAAGCGAAGCATCCAACGCCGAGTTCTGTAAAGTGCCCAGCCGAAGTACGACATCGGTCAATTTTGTTTTGACCACCTGGGAAATGCCATACAAATTACTTCTTAGCAGCAAAGCTATCTTCATCGTCGAGTCGACCTGCAATGGGCGCCGCCTTAGGTAAAGGTCGTCGCAATCTCATGTCTTTCCATTGCGTATTTCTCGGGCGTACACTGGAAACCGTCAGACCGCCGGTCAAAAGATAAGCCGCCAGTGCTGCGGGCTGTATTTTCGGTAATCTGATAAAAATGGCATCTCAGACTTTATGAGATATGTATTCACGCTTTTCATGCTGGACCTTTACGCCAAGGTCTCTTGAATGGCGTCCGATGGATGGTGGATTCACTGTTACGGCAAATGGACTACGCACCACTCCACTAAAGCGCCAGCGCCGGGGGCGCAAAATCATACGCTGAGCGCCCCCCGAGGGAAACCCTTACAAACCGTTACATTGCGACCCGTCGTCGTATTCCCCGCCTTGATCCACGCCTCTCGCTCGGCAAAAAAATAAATTCAATAAAACCGCTGCAGGGCCGACACCCTGTCAAAGCCTTGCGGATTAAACAAGCCATGCGTAATAACCAGCCCATTACACAACGCGAACGGACCTTTCCGGCTCAGCAACGGTTGATTTCCACCACCGATGCCAAGGGCATGATCACCTACTGCAACGACGATTTTGTCGAGATCAGCGGGTTTTCCCGTGAGGAATTGATCCGTGCGCCGCACAACCTGGTGCGTCACCCCGACGTTCCCGCGGCGGTCTTCGCGCACATGTGGGGCACACTCAAACAAGGCTTGCCATGGATGGGCATTGTCAAGAATCGCTGCAAGAGCGGTGACCACTACTGGGTTAACGCCTATGTGACGCCGATCTTCGAAGGCAATCAGGTGATCGGTTACGAGTCGGTGCGGGTCAAGCCCACCGCCGAACAGATTCGCCGCGCCGAAGCGCTCTACCAACGCATCAACCAGGGCAAGTCGGCCGTTCCTTCTTCGGATAAATGGATGCCGGTCCTGCAGGACTGGTTGCCGTTCATTCTGGTCAGCCAGTTGAGCTTCATGATCGGTGCGACCTTGAACTCGCAGTGGGGCTTTGCCCTGGCGGCCGCTCTTTCGGTGCCACTGGGCCTTTTGGGCCTGGGCTGGCAGCAACGCGGCATCAAGCGTTTGCTGCGCCTGGCCGAGCAGACCACGTCCGACCCGCTGATCGCGCAGATGTACACCGACAGCCGCGGTGCCCAGGCACGCCTGGAAATGTCGATCCTCAGCCAGGAAGCCCGCCTGAAAACGTGCCTGACCCGACTACAGGACACCGCCGAGCACCTGACCGACCAGGCGAAGCAATCCGACGCCCTGGCGCACAACAGCTCCACCGGCCTGGAACGCCAACGCGTCGAGACCGAACAGGTGGCCACCGCCGTCAACCAGATGGCTGCCACCACCCAGGAAGTCGCCAGCCATGTACAGCGCACCGCCGACGCCACCCAGGAGGCCAACCGCCTGACTGGTCGAGGCCGCGACATCGCCGGGGAAACCCGCGAAGCCATTCAGCGCCTCTCGGTGGTGGTGGGCGAAACCGGCCTGACCGTGACCCAGCTGGCCAAGGACAGCAACGAAATCGGCGGCGTGGTCGATGTGATCAAAGGCATCGCCGACCAGACCAACCTGTTGGCACTGAACGCGGCCATCGAAGCGGCGCGCGCCGGCGAGATGGGGCGTGGCTTTGCGGTAGTGGCCGACGAAGTTCGCCAACTGGCCCAACGCACCAGCGAATCCACCGGGCAGATCCACGCCCTGATCGCCAAGCTCCAGCAAACCGCGGGCACCGCGGTGCAGACCATGGAAGCCGGGCATCGCCAGGCCGAAGAAGGTGTGGCACGAGTGTTGGAAGCGGACCAGGCCCTGGTGGGGATCAGCGAAGCGGTGGCCAACATCACCGACATGACCACCCAGATCGCCGCCGCGACCGAAGAGCAAAGCGCCGTGGCCGAAGAAATCAGCCGCAACATCAGCAACATCTCGGCACTGGCGGACCAGACCTCGGAACAGGCGCAGAACTCGGCATTGCTGAGCGAAGAGCTGACCAAGACCGCGAATACCCAGTACTCGTTGGTGGAGCGGTTTAACCGCTGACCTGCCCCTCCCTCCCACGGGCAGCAAAAAGCGGAACGCGGAGCGTCCCTGGATGCATTCCCACGCGGAGCGTCACTAGTGTCCGGTAAAAACCGAAGGGGGAGCTTGCTCCCCCTTGCTGTTGGCGGCCGTCAGTCATAATCG
>NZ_JBYTEO010000124.1:0-6497 GCF_058791355.1 Pseudomonas sp. EB271-G4-1 | reverse complement strand
CGATCCGAGCCACCTTCAGCCACGACAGGCTGAACAGAGGTAGCGGCAAAAGCGTTAACTGCGAAAACCGAGAAAGCAATGCTGAGGAGGGTTTGGCGTTTCATGATCGTGTGCTCCGGGGTGTAGTTGTTTGGTATGGAGCTGATGTTACGCCGTGGATTTTTTTAGAGAACTTCATTGACGTGATGGTGAACATCGACGCTATTAATAGGGGCGGTGCGGTACCGTTCGTGGGCGTGATGGTGCAGTCGTCGGACGCTCGGGTCGTGGTCGATGGCGCCTTCTACACTGGATAGCTGGTGCTGATCGCGGCCAACCAGGAGGTATGTATGTATCAACTCTACGGACACCAGAACTCGGGCGCGGCTGCGATCGAGGCCGCCCTGGAGCTGTGTGAGATCGCCTATCGCTTCATTGATGTCGAAACGTCCCCGCAGGCGGCCCAGGCACTGGAGAAGCTCAATCCGCTCAAGCAGATTCCGACGCTGCAACTGCCCGACGGCAGTGTCCTCACGGAGAGCGCGGCGATCCTGATTCATCTCGGGCTGACATTTCCCGAGTCGAACCTGTTGCCGGCTGACCCTGCCGAGCGTGACCAAGCCATTCGGGGCCTGGCGTTCATCGTCAGCAATTGTTATGCGGCCATCGGCATCATCGATTACCCGGAACGCTGGCTGGCCAATGCTGATGAAGCCTCGCGGCAAAACCTCATGGCCGGTACCCGGCAGCGCTTGCATTGGAGCTGGGAAGTGTTTGCCGACCAGTTTTCCGCTGAGCTGTACCTGGGTGAAGAGGCTCCGGGCGCGCTGGATGTGCTGGCGGCCGTGGTCACACGCTGGGGCGGCAGCCGCGAGCATTTGCGCCGAACCCGGCCGGGCTTTTCCGCCTGGCTGGAACGCATTGACCGGCATCCGATATTGGCGCCGGTCTTTGCCAGGCATTGGCCTGCCTGATCACCACAAATTAATAATGTGGGGGGTGTACCCGTACTATTCGCCGCGAATGTACTGCTCCAGCTGGCGAATCAACTCGGCCTGTTCGGCGATGGCTTCCTTGACCAGGTCGCCGATCGACAGCAGGCCGATCAACTTGCCGTTTTCCACCACCGGCAGGTGGCGCAGGCGTCTGTCGGACATGATGCCCAGGCAGGTGTCGACGGTTTGATGGGTGTCCACGGTGATGACGGGCGATACCATGATGTCGCGTACCGGCGTGCCCACAGAGGAGCGGCCATGCAGCACCAGTTTGCGCGCGTAGTCGCGTTCACTGATGATGCCCAGTACCTCGTCATTCTCCACCACCAGCAAGGCACCGACGTTTTTTTCGGCCATCTTCATCAGCGCTTCGAGCACCATGTGATCAGGTTTGATCTGGTGCACTTCCTGGTTCTTTTGATCTTTCAACTTGAGCAGTTGCGCGACGGTTTTCATGGCGGTTTTCCGGGTGTTGTCGTTGTCCTTGAAGAATCGTAGACCCAGGCGTTCAGGGCAAGAGCAAAAGCGGCAGATAGCACACAAAAAACGTCATTCGGCGGATTTTTTCCGAACCCGAAAAAATCGCAGCCTTTGTAGGAGCTGCCGCAGGCTGCGATCTTTTGATCTTGCTCCTGTAAATCAAAATCAAAAGATCGCAGCCTGCGGCAGCTCCTACAGGTGTGGATGACGCGTAGAATTACTCGCTTGAACAAAACCCGAGGTCTGCAGTGGTGGATTTACCCCAGGGCTTCGTCCTGACCCGGCATTGGCGCGACACGCCGGCGGGCACCGAAGTCGAGTTCTGGCTGGCGACCGATAGCGGTCCCCGGCGCATCCGCCTGCCGCATCAGCCGTCGGTGGCGTTTATCCCGGCCGATCAGCGCGGGCAGGCCGAGGCGCTGTTGCGCGACGAAAAAAACGTCGAGCTCAAGCCCCTGGCCCTGCAGGACTTTGAACATCGCCCGGTGCTCGGCCTGTATTGCCAGCAGCACGGGCAACTGATGCGCCTGGAAACCGCACTGCGCAGGGCGGGCGTCGAGGTGTACGAGGCCGATGTGCGCCCGCCGGAGCGCTACATGATGGAGCGGTTCATCACCGCGCCAGTACGCTTTGGCGGCACGCCGGGGGGCGATGGCCTGCTGCTCGAGGCGCAGATGAAACCCGATTCCGACTACCGTCCCAGCCTGAAACTGGTGTCCCTGGACATTGAAACCACCGCCCAGGCCGAGTTGTATTCCATTGCTCTTGAAGGTTGCGGCGAGCGTCAGGTGTATATGCTCGGCCCGCCCAATGGCGACCACGGCGCGGTGGATTTCCAGCTCGAATACTGCGAATCGCGAACCCTGCTGCTCAAGAAACTCAATGAATGGTTTGCCCGCCACGACCCTGACGCGATCATTGGCTGGAACGTCGTGCAGTTCGACCTGCGGGTCTTGCATGAACACGCCCGACGCCTGGCCGTGCCGCTGAAACTGGGGCGAGGCGGCGAGGAAATGCAATGGCGCGAACACGGCAGCGGCAATCATTACTTTGCATCCGCCGCCGGCCGGCTGATCATCGACGGCATCGAGTCCCTGCGCTCGGCGACCTGGAGCTTCCCATCGTTCAGCCTGGAAAACGTCGCGCAAACCCTGCTGGGCGAAGGCAAGTCGATTGATAACCCGTACCAGCGCATGGATGAAATCAACCGCATGTTCGCCGAGGACAAGCCGGCGCTGGCCAAGTACAACCTCAAGGACTGCGAGCTGGTCACGCGGATTTTCGCCAAGACCGAGCTGCTCAAGTTCCTGCTGGAGCGGGCCAGTGTCACCGGGTTGCCGGCCGATCGCATGGGCGGATCGGTGGCGGCGTTCACCCACCTCTACATGCCGTTGATGCATCGCCAGGGCTTCGTTGCGCCAAACCTGGGCAGCAAGCCGGCACAAGCGAGCCCTGGCGGATTTGTCATGGACTCGCGACCGGGGTTGTACGAGTCGGTGCTGGTGTTCGACTACAAGAGCCTCTATCCGTCGATCATCCGTACCTTCCTCATCGACCCGGTAGGCTTGATCGAAGGGCTCAAGCACCCCGATGACCAGGACTCGGTACCGGGTTTTCGCGGGGCGCGGTTTTCCCGCACCCGGCATTGCCTGCCCGCCATTGTCGCCCGGGTCGCCGAAGGCCGGGAAACCGCCAAGCGTGAGCACAATGCGCCGCTGTCCCAGGCGCTGAAGATCATCATGAACGCGTTCTACGGCGTGCTCGGTTCCAGTGGCTGCCGCTTCTTCGACACGCGCCTGGCGTCATCGATTACCTTGCGTGGCCACGAGATCATGCTGCGCACCCGAAAGCTGATCGAAGACCAGGGCCATACGGTGATCTACGGCGACACCGACTCGACCTTCGTCTGGCTGCGCCGCGCCCACGGCCAGCAGGAGGCCGCGCAGATCGGCCGCGCGCTGGTCGACCACGTCAACCAGTGGTGGCGTGAGCACGTGCGTGAAGAGTACGGCCTGGAGAGCGTGCTGGAGCTGCAGTTCGAAACCCACTACAAACGCTTCCTGATGCCGACCATTCGCGGCGCGGAGGAGGGCAGCAAGAAGCGATACGCCGGATTGGTCACGCGCGCCGATGGCAGCGACGAAATTGTCTACAAGGGCCTGGAAACCGTGCGCACCGACTGGTCGCTGCTGGCCAGGCAATTCCAGCAGGAGCTGTATTCACTGATCTTCCACCGCAAACCCTATCAGGACTACGTGCGCGAGTATGTGCGCAAGACCCTGGCCGGTGAGTTCGACGACCGCCTGATCTACCGCAAGCGCCTGCGCCGCACGCTGGACGACTACCAGCGCAACGTCCCGCCCCATGTACGGGCGGCGCGGATTGCCGACGATTACAACGATCGCCAGGGCCGCCCGCGGCAGTACCAGAATGGCGGCTGGATCAGCTACGTCATCACTGTCGCCGGCCCCGAGCCGCTGGAGATCCGCAGTGCCCTCATCGACTACGACCACTACATCACCCGGCAACTGCAACCGGTGGCAGACGCTATCCTGCCGTTTGTCGATGACGATTTCTCAACCCTGGT
Source organism: Pseudomonas sp. EB271-G4-1 (assembly GCF_058791355.1). Lineage (NCBI taxonomy): Bacteria > Pseudomonadati > Pseudomonadota > Gammaproteobacteria > Pseudomonadales > Pseudomonadaceae > Pseudomonas > Pseudomonas sp. EB271-G4-1. The sequence goes on along the minus strand of NZ_JBYTEO010000124.1, from coordinate 2,456 downwards.
GGGGGGGCAACTGGGCTTGTTTTGAGTCCATCAGCGACAGGGTCCAGTCATCCAGAATGCCGTGAAAGTATTGGTTCAAGGCTTGATGAAAGAGACTGTCGTCGTCCGCGACCTGGGCGAACAAGGTCATCGAGGAGCGAAATTTCAGGTCGTCGGGGTGGCCGAATATCGCTGCCACCGAGCGCTGCCGGATGTTCAGCACCTGTTGGGTACACGTGCGCAGCCGGACACCCAGCAGCGGGTGTTCTAGGTAGGCCTGCGCTTCTTCCCGGGAACGGATCGCGAAGCGCCGGGACATTTCGCTGTCACCCAACCCGGCGAACTGCGGGAAAACGAACCACATCCAGTGACTGCGCTTGTGGCCGGCTTCGAGTTCGGCCTGGACCCGGTCGAACACCGGGTTCTGCGCCTGGACGAAGCGTTGCAGGTTAAAGGCGTCCGGTTGATCGGTGCTTCTCATGTCGAAGCCCTCTGACACCGCGATGGCTTAGACCATGGCCAACCGCTGCTTGCGTTTGGGCGCCTGAAACGCTTGGTCCAGCGCCTCCAGATCCCCAGCCTCCAGCTTCAACTGCGCCGCTTGCGCATTGAGCCGCACGTGTTCGGGGCGGACGGCCTTGGGGATGGCGATCACGCCGTCCTGGCGCAGCAGCCAGGCCAGGGAAACCTGGGCAGGCGTGGCGTCGTGGCGGGCAGCTACTTGTTTGAGCGTAGCATTGGCCAGCATTTTCCCTGCCTGGCCGATCGGACAGTAAGCCATGACCGGCATGCGTTGCTCCTTGCACCAGGGCAATAGATCAAATTCTATGCCACGTTCCTCCAGGTTGTAGAGCACTTGATTGGTGGCACAGCCCTCTGTCGAGAGCTCTTGCAGGTCGTCGAGATCAAAGTTGGACACGCCCCAACGGCCAATCTTGCCGGCTTCACGCAGGCGTTCGAAGGCTTCTACCGTTTCTTCCAGGGGATACTGGCCGCGCCAGTGCAACAGGTACAGGTCGATGGAATCGGTCTTCAGCCGTCGCAGGCTGCGCTCGCACGCCTGGGGAATGCCCTGGCGGCTGGCGTTGTGCGGGTAGACCTTGCTGACGAGGAAGACCTGGTCGCGCTGGCCGGCGATGGCGTCGCCCACCACTAGTTCGGCACCGCCTTCGCCATACATTTCGGCGGTGTCGATCAGAGTCATGCCCAAGTCGATGCCCAGGCGCAGTGCGGCGACCTCCTCTTGATGGCGGGCAGGGTCCTCGCCCATTTGCCAGGTGCCCTGGCCGATGACCGGTACCCGGGTGCCGGCCAATTGCTGGGTACGCATGCTTTGCTCCTTCTGGTCATTATTTCTGTTGGCATCAGGATAGCCCCTCGGGTTCCATCCGGGTGGCTGTAGGAGCGAGCATGTCGAATCGTCGCACCGTCGCGATGGGCGTCAACGATGACGTGGGAAACCTGACACCCCCACGGCGCTCTCAGGTTCATCGTCGGAACGCCGCCCGGAGCAGGCTCGCTCCCACAGGTGCCGGTGATCGATTGGCGACGCTCGTCACCGCACTTTTGCGCAACTTGCGGCTCTATCCATTGCCAGCCGACGGCGATCCCCCCGTCGGCCCATGCCAAGTTCATCACCCATGGCTCGAGTTTCACCCCACATCATTCGCTCAATCGGCCTGCTACTGGGTGGCCTGTCGCTGTTGCTGGCCAGCGGTTGCAGTCATCAACCAGGCAACGACCTGTTCACCCAGATACGCGATGGCAAACCCCAGGAGTTCCTGCAGACCAGTGTCGACCGCATGGCGACGCTGGCCATGCGCGACAACCTCGACAGCCTTTACCTGCTGATGAGCAAGCTGTACCTGCGCAACCCCGAGGAGTTGAAGAAATCCGGCTTCCTCGATGCCCGGACCGCGGGCAAACAGGTGCGCATGGCCATTGAGCAGCAGCAGCCGTTGCCTACGCTTGGGGGCAAGAAGGACCTGGCAGCGCTGCGGTTTGCCATGAGCCCGGAGTTTCTCGGCGATCGCGTCGGTGCGTTCATCTATGCCATTGGCAGCATGCTGGTCACCGCCCACGGCAATCGCCTGGAGTTCTACATGACGGACGCGATCAACCCGACGTTCGTCAGCAACGCCGCGCGCAACATTGAAATCGCTACCTGGATTCTCAGCCAGCGGCAGACCAAGGACGGCCAGCCCATGCTGTTCTCCAACGAAATCTCGGAGGAGGGCAGCAACCTGAGTTTCGCTGTGGAATTCGGCAAGATTGTCGCGCGGCTGGACCTTTTGACCCAGATGCTCGACGAGCGCTATCGGCGGATCGGCTTGAATTATGCCCAGAGCCTGCTGTTCCTGAATTTTCTGCCGGTGCAATGACTGTTCCGCTCGGCGTCGCGACGAATGACCACCTGTAGGAGCTGCCGCAGGCTGCGATCTTTTGATCTTGTTTTTGAAGATCAAAAGATCGCAGCC
>NZ_JBYTEO010000123.1:0-6521 GCF_058791355.1 Pseudomonas sp. EB271-G4-1 | reverse complement strand
GTGGGTCGCCGCGATGGGCCATCCTTGGCCCAGCGCGGCTAAACCGGCGTCCTGCCGGTTTCCCCACTGCGCAATGCTGCTTCGGCCATCGTGGTTAACGGGGCGCTTGCGATCAACAGCAAAGCGAGGCGGCCTGACAGCCGACCTGACTTTTACGGTTGTACCTGAATGTCGAAACCCTATAGCTGCGGCGTGACCCTCACTCGAAGGCGCTCCGGTAGGCAAACAGACCAGGCATGCCGCCGGTCATCACAAACAGCAGATTGCTCCCCGCCCGGTAATCACCCCGACGTACAGCCGCGAGCATCCCGGCGAAAGCCTTGCCACCGTAGACGGGATCGGTGAGCAAGCCTTCCTGGGACGCCAGCAGGCGTACCGCTTCGAGCATCGCTTCGGTCGGCGCGCCATAGGCATCGCCGCGTTGGCTGCCATCCACGCGAATCGAGTGGTCGGCCAGCGTCGTGGACCGGTCAAGCAGCTGCAGGACCTGTCGGGTTTTTTCCAGGGTCGTGGTCGCGGCCTGTTCCTCCGTCGCCAGCACCGAGTAGCCGAGGATTTGCGTCGAGGCACCAGCCAGGGTGACGCCGGCCAATAAACCTGAGTGCGTGCCAGCGCTGCCATTGGGCACGATGATTTGCTCGAAATGCATATCCAGCGCCTCCGCCTGGCGCAGGATCTCGCCTGCGCAGGCGGCATAACCCAGGCTGCCCCGAGGGCTGGACCCGCCGAGGGGCATCACGAAGGGCCTCTTGCCTTGGCCCTTGAGCGTGTCGACCAACTGCGTCGCGTAGGCATCGGGCAAGACACCCCGAGCCAGCCGATGGACCTTCGCGCCAAACAAGGCATCCAGCAGCACATTGCCGTTGTGGCAAAAGTCGTCATCGGTGCGCACGGCCGAGGGTGTCAGGATCAGCTCGCAGGCGAGGCCATGACGGGCCGCCACGGCCGCGGTCAGTCGTGCGTGATTGGATTGCAAACCGCCCCAGGTCACCAGTGTGTCGGCGCCTTCGGCCAAGGCTTCGCCGAGCAGGAACTCCAGTTTGCGCAGTTTGTTGCCACCGCCGCCAAGACCGGTCAGGTCGTCGCGCTTGACGTAGAGCTGACAGCCATTGAGTTCGGGCAAGTCGCTCAAGCGGGACAGCTTCTGGATCGGCGTCGGGCCTTCGAGCAGGGCCACCCGTGGGTAGGCGGCCAGCGCGGCATCAAGATGATTCAAGTCGTTGGGCATGAAGGTTCGCTCGTGGAGTGAAGGAATTTGAACGCCATCGACCACTGTAAAAAGCTCTGGTTCGAAGATATACCACCGGCAAGGAATTACAGTTGATACACCGTGTAATGAATGCGTGCATCTCTAATACAGATGTCATCGATCTTGATAAATCGTTTCACGAGATATATTGACGCGAGATAAGGTCTGCCGCATTCGCCTGCGGAGTACCTGGTCCCATGAATTATGCCGAGCGCAATCTTGCCTATTGGCGTCGCAACCTGGCTGTTTGTGTATTCGGCTCGTTCACCACATTGGTGAGCCTGAGCATGCTGTTGCCGTTCCTGCCGCTCTATGTGCAGCAACTGGGCGTCACTGAGCAGGCCGATGTGGTGCAGTGGTCCGCGGTAGCGTTCGGCGCGACATTCTTTGGCACGGCGATCACTGCACCGCTCTGGGGCCGCTTGGCTGATCGTTTTGGGCGTAAACCGATGCTGGTCCGCGCGGCCATCGGCATGGCGATCGTGATGTCGCTGATCGGGCTGGCGCGGGACGTTACCGATCTGGTGGCGCTGCGCCTGATCGCCGGGCTCATCGGCGGTTATGCCTCGGCTTCGATCGTGATGATCGGTTCCCAGGTGCCACGGGAAAAGGCCGGTTGGGCACTGGGCGTGCTGTCGACGGGGGCGTTGTCCGGCAACCTGATCGGGCCGCTGGTAGGTGGATTCCTCCCGCAGTGGGTAGGTATTCGTGGCACTTTTTTTGTTGGCGGCGCAATGATCGCCGTGGCGGCGATCACCACCATCGTACTGATTCGTGAGTCGTTCGATCGTAGTTCGGACGGGGCCCGACGCGCCAAAAAAATCCCGGTCGAAGGTGCCGGTTCTCGATGGCCGATCATTGGCGCACTGCTGATGACGGCAATGATGGTGCTGCTGGCCAACATGTCGATCGAGCCGATCATCACTGTCTACATCGGTCATCTGGGCGTGGCCTTTGATGATCAGGCGCAGATTGCCGGCGTGGTAATGGCCTGTTCAGCGCTGGGCAGCATCCTGACCGCTGCCAGGCTGGGGGCACTGGCCGATCGGGTCGGCAGCTGGAATGTGATCATCGGATGCCTGGTGTTGACGGCAATCGTCATGGTGCCCCAGGCATTCGTTACGCAGTGGTGGCAACTGGCAGTGTTGCGCGGCCTGATGGGCATGACCATAGCCGGGCTGCTGCCGGCGATTGCCAAGCTGATCCGGCAATCGGTGGAGGATCACGACAGCGGGAAAATCCTTGGCTATCTGCAATCGGCGCAGTTCTCCGGGCAGGTGATCGGGCCCCTGATCGGTGGCCAGATCGGCGCCCATTTCGGGTTGCACCACGTGTTCCTGGTGACTGCCGCGCTGCTGGTGTTGTGCGCCGGAATCAATGGCTGGGTGAGAAGTGAAGCGGGAATCCAAAGTAGTAAATTCACCAAAAGCGATCAGCCGGATCATTAATGATCATTTTACATGATCATGTGCCGGGCATAGGTTTAAGGGGCACAGATACCGCAGCCAGTGGCGGATCGAGTCTGAATCTGAGGCTGTGGAACAACAATAACGCTACCACTGCTACACGGAGTCAACGTGAACCATGCAACCGAATCAGCCAGAATCCGCAACCATCCCCGGTACAAGGAGCTGGTCTCGCGGCAGCGAAGGTTTGTCGCCAGTCTGACCGCAGCAACCCTTGTCCCGTACTTCTCGTTCATCCTCGTCGCCGCTTTCGCCCCCCAGTTGCTGGCGACGAAACTTTCCGCGACCAGCATCATCAGTATCGGTTGGCCTTTAGGTGCCGTGTTCATCGTCGGGGCCTGGTTGTTCACCGGGCTGTACATCCATCGCGCCAATGGTGAATTCGATGACCTGAGCGCAGAAATCCGCGCGGGGGCCATCGTATGAAACGCATCCTCATGAACCTCATGCTTCCCGTACTGCTGTGCGTATTCGCGGCTCGCGCCATGGCCGGTGACGTTATCCAGGGCGTCGAAAAACAACCGATCAACATCACCGCCATCAGTATGTTCCTGGTCTTTGTCGTGACCACCCTGGGCATCACGTACTGGGCCGCCTCGAAAACCCGATCCATGGATGATTTCTACACCGCCGGTGGCGGCATCAGCGGTTTCCAGAACGGCCTGGCACTGGCCGGTGACTACATGTCGGCGGCGGCGTTGCTGGGGGTCACCAGCATGATCTTCTTCAACGGCTTCGATGGCGTGCTGTACTCGATCAGCTTCTTTGTTGCCTGGCCCTTGCTGTTGTTTCTGTTCGCCGAGCGCATCCGCAACCTGGGGCGCATCACCATTTCCGATATCGCTTCGTTCCGCCTCGATCAAAACCGCATCCGCACGATGACGGCCTTCGGTTCGTTGACGGTGGTGTGCTTTTACCTGGTGGTCCAGATGGTGGGAGCAGGGCAGTTGATCCAGCTGCTGTTCGGTCTGCCGTACAACTATGCGGTGGTTGCCGTGGGGCTGTTGATGGCGGTCTACGTCACCTTCGGCGGCATGGTCGCCACCACCTGGGTGCAGATCATCAAGGCCGGGTTGCTGCTGGTGGGCGGGACGCTGCTGGCATTTCTGGCGCTGAGCAAGTTCGGCTTTTCCTTCGACCTGTTGTTTGAAAAAGCCGTGGCCGCGCACCGCGATGGCGAGCGGATCCTGCTGCCGAGCAAACTGGTGGCCGACCCGCTGTCGCTGATCTCATTGGCGCTGGGACTGGTATTTGGCACCGCAGGACTGCCGCATATCCTGATGCGCTTCTTCACCGTGCCGGACGCCAGGCAGGCGCGTAAATCGGTGTTCGTCGCCACGGGTTTCATCGGTTTTTTCTACCTGATCGTGGGCGTGCTGGGCCTGGCGGCCATCGTGATCGTCGGGCAAGACCCGGCCTTCTACGAGTCCGGCAATCTGGCGGGCAAGCTGATCGGCGGCAGTAACATGCCGGTGATGCACTTGGCCAAAGCCGTGGGTGGCGACCTGTTGCTGGGCTTCATTTCTGCCGTGGCGTTCGCGACGATCCTGGCGGTGGTGTCGGGGCTGACCATGGCCGGCACATCGGCGATCTCCCATGACTTGTACGTGATGGTGGTCAGGAAGGGTAAGGCCGAAGCCAAGGACGAACGCCGCGTTTCGCGCATTGCCTCGGTGGGCATCGGCATCGTCGCGGTGGTGCTGGGGATTCTGTTCAAGGATCAGAACATTGCCTTTCTGGTCGCGCTGACGTTCGGCGTGGCGGCCTCGGTCAACTTCCCGATCCTGGTGCTCTCGATGTACTGGAAAGGGCTGACCACCCGTGGCGCGCTGATCGGCGGTGTCGCCGGGCTGGTGAGTGCGGTGGGGCTGGTCATTCTTTCGCCGGCGGTGTGGGTCAAGGTGCTGGGCAATGCCGAGGCGATCTTCCCCTATGACTACCCGGCGATCATCTCGATGAACGTGGCATTCCTGTTCACCTGGCTGGGCTCGGTGACTGACCGCAGCCGTGGCGCGGTGCTCGAGCGCGAGCGTTTCGATGATCAGTTGATCCGCGCCCAGACCGGGCTCGGCGCCGCGCAGGCGGTCAACCACTAAGACCTTCGCGGTCCATCCTTTCCTGATTTGCGCATTCTGTAAAAGGAGTCAGCCATGCAACTACGCGACAATGGCCTGAGATTTTCACCCATCACCGTTGCCCTGCACTGGGTCGTGGCGATTTCGCTGCTGGCGATTTTCGGCCTGCAACTGTGGATCGGCCACGCCTCCAGCGAGGCGCAGCAACTGGCGCTTGTCCGGGTACAAAACCTGCTGGGGCTGATTCTGTTCCTCGTCTCGTCCTACCGGTTCTGGGCGCGGATCGCCTCCTATCATCCGCTGCCGGTAGGCACGCCGAACCCGATCGAAGTGATCATCAGCCGTTCGGTGGCGGTGTCGCTGGCCTTGGCGATGGTGCTGTTGCCGATCGCGGTTTGGGCTTCGCGGGCCGCCGCCGGCGAGGTGCTGCAACTGCCCGGCGGATTATGGATTCCGTCGCTCCTGCCGGTTAACCCCACCTTGAAGCATGTGGTCGATGTGCTGTTCGCCATTGGCGCCTCCGCGTTCCTCGCAGGGCTCGCGCTGCATGTTTTCGGTGCCGCGAAAAATCACTTTCTCCTGAAGAACAACACGCTCAAGCGGATGCTTGGCAAACATGTGGAGCTGTGAGTCATGAAACAGGACAAAAACGTTTTTTCGGGTAATGTCGTCACCCGGCTCTGCGGCGTGAACTACCCGATCTTCCTCGGCGGCATGGCCGCCATTTCCGGCCCGCAACTGGTCGGGGCCGTGGCCAACGCCGGGGGCATGGGCGTGCTCGGTGGCTTGCGCCTGCCACCTTTGGCCTTGCGTCGTTGGATCGAGGAAACACGGGCACTGACCGACCAGCCCTTCGGGGTGAACCTGGTGCCGCAGTTCGGCGGGCCGGATGTGTTCGAAGCGCAGTTCCAGGTGATCCTCAAGCAAAAGCCCAGATTGCTGTCGCTGTTCTATGCCGAGAAATATGCCGCCGACATGATTCCCCGGGCGAAAGACGCCGGGCTGCTGGTGATGGTGCAAGCGGGGTCGGTGGAGCTGGCTCGCATCGCCATCGCCCAGGGCGCGGACATCATCATTGCCCAGGGCAGTGAAAGTGGTGGGCACCTCAATCGCGGCACGATCGGCATCATGCCGTTGTTGACGTCGATCCTGGCCGTCGCCGAGGGCAAGCCGGTGCTGGCGGCCGGCGGTATCGTCCACGGCGATGATGTGCGCGCACTGATGTCGCTCGGCGCGTCAGGGGTGGTGGTGGGCACGGCGTTCATTGCCACCGACGAGTCCAACGCCCATCCGCTGTACAAAAAGAAGATTGTCGAGGCGACTACCGATGACACGGAGTACCGCACCGGCTATTCGTTCGGTTGGACCTACGGCACGCCGCACCGGGTGATTCCCAATCGGGACAAGTGGAATCTGCTGCGCTTTATCGGCGGCGGGGCCCGGGCGATTGACAAGCCACGGATGGCGCAGAAGCTGTCGCTGTATGCGGGGCAGGGGGTGGGCAAGATCCACAGTGTCGTGCCGGCGGCCGAGCGGGTGGCGGAGCTGGCGTGCGGGCTGGATCAGTTGTCTGTAACCGAGAGAAAGGTCACGGACTACGCTGCGACAGGACGGTTCCTGAACGAGCAGAGAAGGACACTCGGCTGGCAGTGAACCCTGTGGGGGGGGGGGGGGGGGGGGGGGGGGGGGGGGGGGGGGGGGGGGGGGGGGGGGGGGGGGGGGGGGGGGGGG
>NZ_JBYTEO010000122.1:0-7244 GCF_058791355.1 Pseudomonas sp. EB271-G4-1 | reverse complement strand
GGCTGCGATCTTTTGATTTTGCTTTTTAAGATCAAAAGATCGCAGCCTGCGGCAGCTCCTACAGGGATCGCGTTCTATTCAGAGGCTGTAGTAGTAACCACGGCTACGCAAAGCCACGATACGCGGGCGGCCATCAGGATGAGGACCGATCTTCTTGCGCAGATTACTGACGTGCATGTCGAGGCTGCGGTCGTAAAGGGTCAGCTTGCGGCCGAGGGCGATTTGCGCCAGTTCCTGCTTATCCAGCGGCTCGCCGGGCTGCTTGAGCAGGGCTTCGAGCAGGCGGCTCTCGGAAACGGTAAGGGTGAATTCCTGTTCATCGATGCTGACCACGCCACGCACCGGGCTGAAACACAGGTCGCCCAGCTCCATCTGGCTGGACACTGCCGCCGGATGGCTGCGACGCAACACGGCGCGCAGGCGGGCTGTCAGTTCCCGCGGGTCGCAGGGTTTGGCCAGGTAGTCGTCGGCGCCGAGTTCCAGGCCGAGGATGCGGTCCAGGGGTTCGCCGCGGGCTGAAAGCATCAGCACCGGCAAGTCGGGGTGATCGCTGCGCAGCTGCTTGAGCAGTTCCAGGCCGCTGCCGTCCGGCAACATCACGTCCAGTACCACGGCCGCCGGGGACGTTTCGGCCAACGCGCGGCGCGCGCTCTGGCCGTCATGACAGGCGCGCACCTGAAACCCTTCCTGGCTCAGCCAGCTGCCCAGGAGCTCGCACAGTTCCTGGTCATCATCAATTAATAACAACTCGCTCATGGATCACTCAATTTAGCCATTGTCGACGTTTTCGCCTCGCACCACTGGCGAAGATACCGCAGAGCAGGGCGAATAGCGCCACCCCGGCGCCAATGACGAACCACTGTTGCTGATCGGTCAACAAGCGCGGGATCGAACTGCCGGCCTGTACTTCCCGAAGTTGCAGCTTGAGTCGCTGATTCTCCTGGCGCAATCGGGCCAGCTGGACGCTTTCGCGCTCGCCATCGGCATTGTTCAATTGTTTGCTCAGTTCTTCTCGTTGCCGCTCGCTTTCCTTCAAGCGTTGCTGCAGTTCGTTGATCTGGCTACCGGCGCTCAAGGACAGCGGCGTGGAGTTCGCGCCCTCGGCGGCTTCTTCACCGTGGGCGGGCGCCACGATCGACAACGTGACCAACATCAGACACAACGGACCCTTGCGCATCGCGACTCCTGATTCCAATACGGATATTGGGGAGTTTGTCGGCAGGCAAACGAGATTAATGAGCGATTGAGAACGCGATGAACCGAGAAGGTTCACCGCGCAGAGGGAGCTTACGGGAGGACTTGCTTGAAAGGTTTGACCAGAACGTTGGCGTAGACGCCTGCGGCGATGTACGGATCGGCGTCGGCCCAGGCCTGTGCGGCGCTCAGGGAGTCGAATTCGGCGACGATCAGGCTGCCGGTGAAACCCGCTGCCCCCGGATCATTGCTGTCGACCGCCGGATGCGGGCCGGCCAATACGATGCGACCTTCGCCCTTGAGCGCTTGCAGGCGCTCGAGGTGTGCAGGCCGTGCGGCCAGGCGGGCTTCCAGGGAGTTGGCGACGTCTGTGGCAATGATTGCGTAAAGCATGTCAGTCCTCGGTTTTCGGCGTTGTGGTATCGGCGTCGTGCAGGTGGCGGGACAGGTAGATGCCCTGGCCGACCAGGAACAGCAAAGTCATGCCCAGGCTGCCGAAGACCTTGAAGTCGACCCAGTAGCTCTGGAAGGTGAACGCGACGAACAGGTTGGCGGCGCCGCAAAACAGGAAGAACGCGATCCAGGCGATGTTCAGGCGCATCCAGACCGGCTCAGGCAGGGTCAGCGCATGGCCCATGATGCGTTTGATCAGCAGTTCGTCACCGATGAAGTGGCTGCCGATGAAAGCCAGGGCGAACAGCCAGTTGACCACCGGGGCTTTCCATTTCAGGAAGGTCTCGCTGTGGAAGGCCAGGGTCAGGCTGCCGAAGACCAGGCAGGCGATGAGGGTCAGCCACTGGCTCTTCTCCAGCTTGCGCTGCTTGATGAACAGCGTGCCGTAGACCACCAGGGAGCTGATGATCAGCATCGCGGTGGCACTGTAGATACCGCCTACAGTGACCTCGTGGCCGGCAATGTCGACGACCCGTGGATCGATTTTGAAGACGATGAAAAACAGCAGGAGCGGGATGAAATCGATGAATTGTTTCACAGTGGCAGCCAGAAGCAGGATGTGGCGGCATAATAACAAACATATGGGCGCGCGATAGCGCCAGCTGATTTGAGGTTACAAAGCCCTGTGAATGTTGATTTGCACTGCCATAGCACGGCCTCCGATGGCGCCCTGGCGCCTGCGGTTCTGGTTGCGCGTGCATTCGAGAAAGGCGTGCGAGTCCTGGCCTTGACCGATCACGACACCCTTGAAGGCCTCGACGAGGCCCGTCACGCTGCGAATGCGCTGGGGATGCAACTGGTCAACGGCGTCGAGTTGTCCTGCACCTGGGGCGGCGCGACCATTCACGTTCTGGGCTACGGCTTCGACGTCGATGCCGCGCCGTTGGTCGAGGCGATTGCCAGGTTGCGCGATGGGCGCTGGCTACGCTCCGAGGAAATCAGCCGCAAACTGGCGCTCAAGGGCATGCCGGGTGCGCTGGACGGCGCAAGGGAAGTCCAGCAGGCCTTGGGAGATAGCGGTAACGCACCGGCCCGCCCGCACTTCGCCGACTGGATGGTGCGCGAAGGTTTCGTCAAGGATCGTGCCGAAGCGTTCCGCAAATGGCTCGGCGCCGGCAAGCTGGGAGACGTCAAGCAGCATTGGCCGACCCTGGACGAAACCGTCGAAACCCTGCGCGCGGCCAAGGCCTGGGTCAGCCTGGCCCATCCCTGGCATTACGAATTCACTCGCAGCAAGCGTCGCCGCCTGATTGCCGACTATATTCAAGCAGGGGGCCACGCAATCGAGGTGGTCAATGGCTATCAGCCTGCCGAACAAGTGGGCAGCCTCGCGATCCTGGCCCGCGAGTTCGGTCTGCTGGTCAGCGCCGGCAGTGATTTTCATGGCCCTGGAGGCTGGTCCGAGATCGGTGAATACCGCCCGCTCCCGGAGGATCTGCCACCACTGTGGTGTCGATTCAAACATGACCCAATTATTGCCGCCGTCTGAACAGGTAGAGAATGTGAGTCAATTTTTCCAGATTCATCCGGAAAACCCGCAAGCGCGCCTGATCAAGCAGGCTGTCGAGATCATCCGCAAGGGCGGGGTGGTGATTTATCCCACGGACTCCTCCTACGCAATCGGTTGCCAGATCGGCGACAAGGTCGCCGTGGAGCGCGTTCGCCGCCTGCGTCAGCTCGATGAAAAGCACAACTTTGCGCTGATCTGCAGCGATCTGTCGCAACTGGGTCTGTTCGCCAAGATCGATACGGGCACTTTCCGCATTCTCAAGGCCCATCTTCCGGGACCCTACACCTTCATCCTCAATGCCACCCGCGAAGTCCCGCGACTGCTGTTGCATCCGAAGAAGCGCACCATCGGCCTGCGGGTGCCGAGCCATCCGATTGCCCTGGCGCTGCTGGAAGAGCTGGGCGAACCGCTGATGAGCGTGACGTTGATCATGCCGGGCGATGATGACCCGATGACCGATCCCTACGAAATGCGCCAGTTGCTCGAGCATCAGGTGGACCTGATCATCGATGGCGGCTTCGGCGGGATCAAGGCGTCCACCGTGATCAACCTCGCCGATGGCGAACCGGAAGTGATCCGTGTCGGTTGCGGTGACCCTGCGCCGTTCATGGTCGAGGCCTAGATGTCCGCAGTGGAACCCGTCGACAGCCAGGCCGGCGCCCAGCAAGAGCTGCCCTTCGCCATGGTCTATGGCCAGGCGGTCATGGAAATGCCGCTGGACCTTTACATCCCGCCGGATGCGCTGGAAGTCTTTCTCGAAGCCTTTGAAGGCCCGCTCGACCTGCTGCTGTACCTGATCCGCAAACAGAACATCAATATCCTCGATATTCCGGTGGCGGAAATCACCCGGCAGTACATGGGATATGTCGAGTTGATGCAGTCGGTGCGCCTGGAACTGGCGGCCGAATACCTGGTGATGGCCGCGATGCTGGCCGAGATCAAGTCGCGGATGCTGCTGCCACGGGCTGAAACCGTCGAAGACGAGGAAGAAGACCCGCGCGCCGAACTGATCCGCCGCTTGCAGGAATACGAGCGTTTCAAGGCCGCCGCCGAAGGTATCGACGGCTTAAGCCGGGTCGGTCGCGACGTGGTCGTGCCCAAGCTCGATGCCCCGGAGGCGCGGGCGCGCAAACTGTTGCCGGATGTGCGTTTGTCAGAGTTGCTGCTGTCCATGGCCGAGGTGCTGCGCCGGGGCGACATGTTTGAAAGCCATCAGGTCAGCCGCGAGGCGCTGTCCACCCGCGAACGCATGAGCGATGTGCTGGAACGGCTGAAGGGCGGCGGGTTTGTGCCGTTTGTCGAGCTTTTCACCGCCGAGGAAGGGCGCCTGGGGGTTGTCGTGACCTTCATGGCGATCCTCGAACTGGTCAAGGAATCCTTGGTCGAGCTGGTGCAGAATGAGCCGTTCGCCGCGATCCACGTCCGAGCACGAGCCGAATAACGAGTCCAATCATGAACCTGAGTGAACCCCGCGAGCTGGCGCCACTGCTCGAAGCCTTTCTGTTGGCCTCCGGAAAACCGCAATCGTTGGAGCGCCTGTTCGAGCTCTTCGAAGAGGCCGAGCGCCCGGAACCGGCGGTATTCAAGAAAGCGCTGACTATTCTGGGCAAGTCGTGCGATGGCCGCGCGTACGAGTTGAAGGAAGTTGCGTCCGGCTATCGCCTGCAAATCCGTGAGAAGTTTTCGCCGTGGGTCGGGCGTTTGTGGGAAGAGCGGCCGCAGCGTTACTCGCGGGCCATGCTCGAAACCATTGCCTTGATCGCCTATCGCCAGCCGATCACGCGGGGCGAAATCGAGGATGTGCGGGGCGTGGCGGTCAACAGCCAGATCGTCAAGACCCTGATGGAACGTGAGTGGATCCGCATCGTCGGTTACCGCGACGTACCGGGCAAGCCGGCGATGTTCGCCACCACCAAGGCGTTCCTCGATCACTTCAACCTGAAAAACCTCGATGACCTGCCGCCGCTGGCCGAGGTGCGCGAATTGGAGCCTGATCCGGTGCTCGATTTCGACGACGCGCCAGTACCCGCCGGGCTGCAGGAGCTGGCCGATGCCAGCGCCGAACCGGAAGAACCCAAGGAAGAGACCAGTTTTCATACGCTGTTGCTGGAACTGGACAGCATGGAGGAGGGGATCAAGACCGACTTCGATGATTTGTTGCGTGATGGTGATGCGCCGCAGACTGATCCAGAGGCGATCGACATCGAGCCGGAGCCGGTGGATCTGCGGGCTGAAGCTGAGCCCGAGCAGGAAGACGACATCCTCGGCGTCGCCGAGGCCCGTGAAAAACTGCTGGCCGCCGTCGCCGCCCTGGAACAGCCGAAACCCGAGCTTAGCGACGAGGAAGCCGAAGCATTGGCCCTGGCCGAAGCCATCGAAGCCGAACGCCGCGAGCTTGAAGATTGAAAAGATCGCAGCCTGCGGCAGCTCCTACAGGAATCGCATTCCAAATGTAGGAGCTGCCGCAGGCTGCGATCTTTTGATCTTGATGTTAATAGCGTGTCACCGGTCGGCGGAAAAATCAGTAAGTCACGTTCCATCAGCTACTCTCTGATGCGCAAACGCCCGCATGCGCGTATGATTCGCGACCCTTCGGCGATCCCTTCGCCCTAGTACCCAGTTTTCAGAACACACCGGGAGGTGCCCAGATGAGTATCAAAGACCAGAAAGACGACCAGGAAATCGGCCCAGCAGGCGAAAAACTGCAGAAAGTCCTCGCCCGTATCGGCGTCGGCTCGCGCCGTGACGTGGAAGCCTGGATCAGCCACGGCCGGATCAAGGTCAACGGCAAAGACGCCACCCTTGGCCAGCGCGTCGACATGCACGACGCCATCACCATCGATGGCAAGGTGATCAAGCGTGAAGAGGCCGCCGAGGCGGTCCGCCGCGTGATCATGTACAACAAGCCCGATGGCGAAATCTGCACCCGCGTCGACCCGGAAGGCCGTCCGACCGTGTTTGACAAGATGCCGCGTCCGAAAGAAGGTCGCTGGATCAACATCGGTCGCCTGGACATCAACACCACCGGCCTGCTGATGTTCACCACCGACGGTGAGCTGGCCAACCGCCTGATGCACCCTTCCTACGAAATGGACCGTGAATACGCGGTACGTGTGCGTGGCGAAGTCGACGACGAGATGATCGAGCGTCTGAAAGCTGGCGTAGTCCTCGAAGACGGCCCGGCCAAGTTCACCGACATCAAGCAAGCGCCGGGCGGCGAAGGTTTCAACCACTGGTACCACTGCGTAGTGATGGAAGGTCGCAACCGCGAAGTTCGTCGCCTGTGGGAGTCCCAGGGCCTGGTGGTCAGCCGTCTGAAGCGCGTGCGTTTTGGTCCGGTGTTCCTCAATTCGGACCTGCCGATGGGCCGCTGGCGTGAAATGAGCCAGTACGAAGTCGACATCCTGAGTGCCGAAGTTGGCCTGGCGCCGGTGGCGATGCCGCAGATGAACGCCAAGAGCAAAGACAAGCTTGACCGGATGCAGCGTAAATCGTCGCGTCCAATGGCCAAGACCGAGCGCGTACGTACCCTGCGTCCAGCCACTGGTGCCGCCGCACCGGCCTCGCCGCGTGCCAACCGCGAACCGCAGATCGAAGGCGAGCGTCCAGCACGCAAGCCAGCCGCCCGCCAGGACGGCGAACGCGGTCCACGCACACCACGTCCGGCCAATGGCCGTACCGAGCGTGGCGAAGGTCGTGGTACGCCGGTAGCCGATCGTCCAGCCGACACCAAGCGCCCGGCCAAGCCGGCATCGAAGCGTCCAGGCATCAGCCTGGTCGAGGGTGACAAGCCGTCGGGCAAGCGCCGCGGCGCGCCGGCGGGTTCCGGCCAGCGTCCGGGGTTTGGTCGTCGTAA
Organism: Pseudomonas sp. EB271-G4-1; assembly: GCF_058791355.1. Lineage (NCBI taxonomy): Bacteria > Pseudomonadati > Pseudomonadota > Gammaproteobacteria > Pseudomonadales > Pseudomonadaceae > Pseudomonas > Pseudomonas sp. EB271-G4-1. The sequence continues at coordinate 231 of NZ_JBYTEO010000122.1, read as the reverse complement.
GCCGGAGTAATCGGTAAGCGCTTCATGAAAAACGCCAACCTTCGGGTTGGCGTTTTTTTGCGCCTGGCTTTAGCCCGGTGGTGTTTTTGAGGGCGCCTTCGCGAGCAGGCTCGCTCCCACAAGGGATCACATTTCCATGAAACAACGCAGTCTCCTGTGGGAGATTCTATGGTTGAGGGGAAGCCCTCAACTGGTTTTCGGTTGGTATTCACTCTGCCCCTTCAGCAGGGC
>NZ_JBYTEO010000121.1:0-7251 GCF_058791355.1 Pseudomonas sp. EB271-G4-1 | reverse complement strand
CGCTCCCACAGGTTTTTCTGGCGTTCCCAAAACCTGTGGGAGCGGCGGTGCGGCGATCCGACTTGCCCGCGATGAGGCCATCAGCAACACCGAAGGCCTCAGGGCTCCAACCCGATCCCCCGCAAAATCACACTCGTCACCGTCTGCACCGCCCGCTCGAACTGCATATCGGACAACGGTTGATGATCATTCAAAATATTCACCTGATGATCAAAGTCGGCATAGTGCTGTGTCGAAGCCCAGATCATGTACAACAGGCTTGAAGGCTCCACCGGCAGGATGCGCCCGTCGTCCACCCACTGGCGGATCTTCGCTTCTTTCATCTTGGCCCAGTCATACAGGCTCGCGTCCAGCTTCGCGCCCAGGGTCGGCGCGCCGTGGATGATTTCGTTGGCCCAGACCTTTGAACCGTAGGGCCGGCTGCGCGAGTGGTTCATCTTGGCGCGGATGTAGCTGCTGAGCACCACGCGGGGGTCGTCGAACATCTCGAAGCACAGCGCGTCCTGCTTCCACACTTCCAGCAGGTCCAACAGCACGGCGCTGTACAGTTCGGTCTTGGTGCTGAAGTAGTAATGCAGGTTGGAGCGCGGCAGTTGCACCTCGGCGGCGATGTCGGCCATGGCGGTGCTACCAAAGCCTTTTTCGGCGAAGACCTTCTCGGCCCCCAGCAGAATTTTCTCGACGTTACTGCGACGAATCTCGATCTTGTGATTGCCCATGAGGGCTCCCTGACAACAACATTAAACAAGACTAGCACCGCTCTACGGCGCGGCGACAGGGGACCGTCGATTCCGGCGCATGGTCAGGGCACCTCTTGACCGCATTTCATACCTTCAAACCATGCCTGCGGTCTCTACCCATATAACCCCTTAACCCCGGGGGAACGAATTACCTCAAGTCATCGTATAACTTCCGATTGACAACCCCCAAAAATCCCGCAAATATCTTCGCCAATGTTGTACGACGACGTATGACAAAAATAAAAACAAAAAAGCAGCAAGGGAGCGTCACAGTGAGCAAGCTCGTCCTCGATTCGTCCGTCCGTACTCCACGCCCAACCATCACCCGCTTGCAGACACTGAGCCTGTACGGTTGCGCCAGCCTGGCCCTGAGCCTGCCCCTCACCAGCCAGGCCGAAGGCTTCACCGATGACGCCAAAGCCACGCTGAACCTGCGCAACGCCTACTTCAATCGCAACTACACCAACCCGGCCTACCCTCAGGGCAAGGCTGAGGAGTGGACACAGAACTTCATCCTCGACGCCAAATCCGGCTATACCCAGGGCCCGGTGGGCTTCGGTGTGGATGTGCTGGGGCTGTACTCGCAAAAACTCGACGGCGGCAAGGGCACCACGGGAACGCAGTTGCTGCCGGTCCATGGTGACGGCCGCCCGGCCGACAACTTCGGGCGCCTGGGCGTGGCACTCAAAGGCAAGATCTCGAAAACCGAACTGAAGGTCGGCGAATGGATGCCGGTGTTGCCGATCCTGCGTTCCGACGACGGCCGCTCGCTGCCGCAAACCTTCCGCGGTGGCCAGGTGACGTCCACCGAGATCAGCGGCCTGACGCTCTACGGCGGGCAGTTCCGCCAGAACAGCCCGCGCAACGATGCGAGCATGGAAGACATGTTCATGAACGGCAAGTCGGCGGCCTTCAGCTCGGATCGTTTCAACTTCGGCGGCGGTGAATACGCCTTCAACGAAAAACGCACCCAGGTCGGCGTCTGGTACGCCGAACTCAGCGACATCTACCAGCAGCAGTACTTCAACCTCAGTCACAGTCAGCCAATCGGCGACTGGACCCTGGGCGCCAACCTCGGCTACTTCATCGGCAAGGAAGACGGCAGCGCCCTGGCCGGTGACCTGGACAACAAGACCGCCTTCGCCCTGCTCTCGGCCAAATACGGTGGCAACACCTTTTATGTCGGCCTGCAAAAACTCAGCGGCGACGACGTGTGGATGCGGGTCAACGGCACCAGCGGCGGGACCCTGGCCAACGACAGCTACAACTCCAGCTACGACAACGCCAGGGAGAAGTCCTGGCAGGTGCGTCACGACTACAACTTCGTGGCCCTGGGCATTCCCGGCCTGACGCTGATGAACCGCTACATCAGCGGTGACAACGTGCACACCGGCACCATCACCGACGGCAAGGAATGGGGCCGCGAATCGGAACTGGCCTACACGGTGCAGAGCGGCGCGTTGAAAAACCTCAACGTCAAATGGCGCAATGCGAGCATCCGCAAGGATTTCAGCACCAACGAGTTCGATGAGAACCGGATTTTCATCAGCTACCCGATTTCGTTGTTGTAAGAGCAAAGGATCAACACATGCCCCTGTGGGATCGAGATTTACCGGAGCATTGATCGGGGTGACCCTCCGTCAATTTCCACCAATGTCGCGTTGACAAAAACCGGAAAGCCTACCGATACTTCAGCAATGTCGTACGACAACCTACAACGACCCAATAACAATAACTGCTTGTCCAGGAATTCCCATGACGACCACTGCAACCGCCCAAACGCCCTTCAATCGCCTGTTGCTGACCGGTGCTGCCGGTGGCCTGGGCAAAGTCCTGCGCGAGAGCCTGCGCCCGTACGCCAACGTCATTCGCCTGTCCGACATCGCCGACATCGCCCCCGCCATCGATGATCGCGAAGAAGTCGTGCCGTGCGACCTCGCCGACAAGCACGCGGTGCATCAGTTGGTCGAAGGCGTGGATGCGATCCTGCATTTTGGCGGGGTGTCGGTTGAGCGCTCGTTCGAAGAAATCCTCGGCGCCAACATCTGCGGCGTATTCCACATCTATGAGGCGGCACGCCGTCACGGCGTCAAGCGTGTGATCTTCGCCAGTTCCAACCACGTCATCGGCTTCTACAAGCAGGATGAAGTCATCGACGCCCATTCCCCTCGCCGCCCGGACAGCTACTACGGCTTGTCCAAGTCCTATGGCGAAGACATGGCCACGTTCTACTTCGATCGCTACGGCATCGAGACCGTCAGCGTGCGCATCGGCTCTTCGTTCCCCGAGCCGCAAAACCGCCGGATGATGAGCACCTGGCTGAGCTTCGGTGACCTCACCCAATTGCTCGAACGCGCGCTCTACACCCCCAACGTTGGACACACGGTGGTCTACGGCGCCTCCGACAACAAGGACGTCTGGTGGGACAACCGTTACGCCACGGTCCTGGGTTATGCCCCGCAGGACAACTCCGAAGTGTTCCGTGAAAAGGTCGAAGCCCAGCCGCTGCCGGCCGCCGATGACCCGGTGCGGATCTACCAGGGCGGTGCCTTTTGCGTTGCCGGCCCGTTCGGCGACTGATCGCCCCAGCCATGAGCCCAACCACCAACAGCCAAGGGAATGAGTTGCCATGCAAGCCGAACTGATTGTCGATGCGCGCAATACGGTGGGTGAAAGCCCGGTCTGGGTCCCCGAGGAAAACGCCCTGTACTGGGTCGATATTCCCGCCGGGGGCCTGCAATGCTGGAGCGCGCAAACCGGTCATGTGCACGCCTGGAAAGCCCCGCAAATGCTCGCCTGCATCGCCCGTCACTCCGATGGCGGCTGGGTCGCCGGCATGGAGAGCGGGTTCTACCATCTGCATGCACATGCCGACGGCAGCCTCGACAGCGCCCCCCTGGCCCACGTCGATCACCTCCGGCCGGACATGCGCCTCAACGATGGTCGCTGCGACCGCCAGGGCCGCTTCTGGGCCGGGAGCATGGTACTGGACATGGGCGCCAATACCGCCGTGGGCACGCTCTATCGCTATGGCGCCGGGCAACAAGGCCCGCTCCAGGCACAACTGAACGGCCTGATCGTGCCCAACGGCCTGGCCTTCAGCCCGGACGGCCGGACGATGTACCTGTCCGACTCCCATCCGCTGGTGCAGCAGGTCTGGGCATTCGATTACGACATCGACAGCGGCACCCCTTCCAACCGCCGCGTGTTCATCGACATGAATCAATATGCCGGCCGCCCTGATGGCGCGGCGGTCGATGCCGAGGGTTGTTACTGGATCTGCGGCAACGATGCCGGGTTGGTCCACCGCTTCACCCCCGACGGTCGACTGGACCGCTCCCTTGCCGTACCGGTGAAAAAACCGAGCATGTGCGCCTTCGGTGGCAGTCGCCTGGACACCTTGTTCGTGACCTCGATTCGCCCGGGAGACGACCTTGACGAGCATTCGCTGGCCGGTGGCGTGTTCGCCCTGGACCCCGGCGTCAAGGGATTGCCCGAGCCGCACTTCAAGCAATGAATGCAATTGTTGGCGCTACACCGCTGTGCCCTGAATAACAAAAACAACAAGACTGGAGACACCCCCGATGGACTTCAAACGCACCTTGCTCGCCGCAGCACTCCCTCTGGCCTTCACCCTCAGCAGCGCCGCCCATGCGCTGGAAATCAAGTTTGCCGACATCCACCCCGCGGGCTACCCCACCGTGGTCGCTGAAGAGCAATTGGGCAAGACACTGGTGGCCGACAGCGACGGCAAGCTGACCTTCAAGATGTTCGCCGGCGGTGTGCTCGGCTCGGAAAAAGAAGTTGTTGAGCAGGCCCAGGTTGGCGCGATCCAGATGGCTCGGGTCAGCCTCGGCATCGTCGGCCCGGTGGTGCCGGACGTGAACGTATTCAACATGCCGTTCGTGTTCCGCGACCAGGCGCACATGCGCAAGGTCATCGACGGTGAAGTCGGCGACGAGATCCTCGACAAGATCACCAACTCCGAATTCAACCTCGTCGCCCTCGCCTGGATGGATGGCGGCACGCGCAACATCTACACCAAGAAACCGGTGCGCAGCCTGGAGGATCTCAAGGGCATGAAGATTCGCGTGCAAGGCAACCCGATGTTCATCGAAACCATCAACGCCATGGGCGGCAACGGCATTGCCATGGACACCGGTGAAATCTTCAGTGCCCTGCAGACCGGTGTGATCGACGGTGCGGAGAACAACCCGCCGACCCTGCTCGAACACAATCACTACCAGAACGCCAAGTTCTATAGCCTGACCGGGCACCTGATCCTGCCCGAGCCGATCGTGATGTCGAAGATCACCTGGAACAAACTCACCCCCGAGCAGCAGGTGCTGGTGAAGAAGACCGCCAAGGCGGCGCAGGCGCAGGAGCGCACCCTGTGGGATGCCAAATCGGCCAGCAGCGAAGAAAAACTCAAGGCTGCCGGCGTCGAGTTCATCACCGTCGACAAGAAACCTTTCTATGAAGCGACCGCCTCGATCCGCGAGAAATACGGCGCACCCTACGCCGACCTGATCAAGCGCATCGAAGCCGTCCAGTAACTCTCCCGCTCCCTTGAAAGGCCCGGCGCGACGTTCGTTGGTAGACGCCCGTGCGCGCCCGGTTACGGTGAAACCCGATGAAGAATCTATTGCTGCGCATCAACGACAGGATCTACATGACCTGCATCTGGGTCGCGGGCCTGTCGGTCCTGGCCATTGCCCTGATCATTCCCTGGGGCGTCTTCGCCCGCTACGTCCTCGGCACTGGCTCAAGCTGGCCTGAGCCCACGGCGATTCTGCTGATGATGGTCTTCACCTTCATCGGCGCCGCCGCCAGCTACCGCGCTGGCGCACACATGGCCGTGGCCATGCTTACCGACCGCATGCCCCCCGAACTGCGCAAGGCTGTAGGCGTGGTCTCGCAACTGTTGATGGCAACCATCGCGTTGTTCATGACCATCTGGGGCAGCAAGCTGTGCCTGTCGACCTGGAACCAGTTCATGAGCGCCCTGCCCACCCTGCGCGTAGGCATTACCTACATGCCGATTCCGATTGGCGGCCTGCTGACGCTGATCTTTGTCCTGGAAAAACTCTTGCTCGGCGACCAGAGCAATCGTCGCGTCGTGCGTTTCGACATCGTTGAAGAAAACGAAGGGGCTGCCTGAATGGACGCTGTGATTCTGTTGGGTAGCTTCATAGCATTGATCCTGATCGGCATGCCGGTCGCCTACGCGCTCGGGCTCTCTGCGCTGATCGGCGCGTTCTGGATCGACATTCCGTTCCAGGCGCTGATGATTCAGGTGGCCGGTGGCGTCAACAAATTTTCCCTGCTGGCGATTCCGTTCTTCGTCCTCGCCGGTGCGATCATGGCCGAGGGCGGCATGTCTCGGCGCCTTGTGGCATTTGCCGGTGTGCTGGTCGGGTTCGTGCGCGGTGGACTGTCACTGGTCAACATCATGGCCTCGACCTTCTTTGGCGCTATTTCCGGTTCGTCGGTGGCGGATACCGCCTCGGTCGGTTCGGTGCTGATCCCGGAAATGGAACGCCGCGGCTATCCCCGTGAGTTCGCCACCGCCGTGACCGTCAGCGGCTCGGTGCAAGCCCTGTTGACGCCGCCAAGCCACAACTCGGTGCTCTACTCGCTGGCGGCAGGTGGAACGGTGTCGATCGCCTCGCTGTTCATGGCCGGCGTGGTGCCGGGCCTGTTGATGAGCGCGTGCCTGATGGTGCTGTGCCTGATCTTCGCCAAGAAGCGTGACTACCCCAAGGGCGAAGTCATCCCGATGCGCGAAGCCTTGAAAATCTGCGGCGAAGCACTTTGGGGCCTGATGGCCATGGTGATCATCCTCGGTGGCATTCTGTCGGGCATATTCACGGCGACCGAGTCGGCGGCCATCGCGGTACTGTGGTCGTTCTTCGTGACCATGTTCATCTACCGCGACTACAAGTGGAGCGAGCTGCCGAAACTGATGCACCGCACGGTGCGCACGATTTCGATCGTGATGATCCTGATCGGCTTCGCCGCCAGCTTCGGCTACATCATGACGCTGATGCAGATCCCGGCGAAGATCACCACGATGTTCCTGACCCTGTCGGACAACCGTTACGTGATCCTGATGTGCATCAACGTCATGCTGCTGTTGCTTGGTACCGTGATGGACATGGCACCCTTGATCCTGATCCTTACGCCGATCCTGATGCCAGTGATTCTCGGCATTGGCGTGGACCCGGTGCAGTTCGGCATGATCATGCTGGTGAACCTGGGGATCGGCTTGATCACACCGCCGGTAGGCGCGGTACTCTTTGTCGGGTCGGCGGTGGGCAAGGTCAGCATCGAATCAACCGTCAAGGCCCTGCTGCCATTCTACGGCGTGCTGTTCCTGGTGCTGTTGGCCGTGACCTACATTCCTGCGCTGTCGCTGTGGTTGCCGCATCTGGTGTTGTAATCCGGCTGATCCTGCAACCGCTGAACTGTAGGAGCCGGGGTGGGGGGGGGGGGGGGGGGGGGGGGGGGG
>NZ_JBYTEO010000120.1:0-7270 GCF_058791355.1 Pseudomonas sp. EB271-G4-1 | reverse complement strand
GATGCCGGTTTAGCCGCGCTGGGCCAAGGATGGCCCATCGCGGCGGGCCCACGGAGCAGGACCGGAGCGAGGGCATGTCGAGCCCTAGCGAGGCACCGAACGCCAGGGGCAAGAGCCCTTGGTTACTTAGGGCCGGGCGGCGTTCCGCTCTTCCAAGTGACTCGCTGTAAGAGCGAAACCCTAGGTGGCCGTTACCGCAGGAATGGATATGTACTCCGGCAACAAATAATAGGTCAGCTGTCAGGCCGCCTTCGCGAGCAAGCCCGCTCCCACAGTTGATTCGAGTACATCCGTCGAAGTCAGGTCGGCTATAAGGCCGCCTTCGCCGGCAAGCCGGGCTCCTACAGGCTTTTCCAAGTGACTCGCCGTAAGGGCGAAACCCTAGGTAGCCGTTACCGCAGGAATGGATATGTACACCTGAAGGAGGTGGCCGTTACCGCAGCAATGGATATACACCCGATAAGCGCCTTCAGTGTGCGCATGAGGTTGTTAGCGAAACCGTTGGGGAATGGCCTCGGCAAATGGATAGAAGGCGAACCAGGGCCTGGCTTCGTCGATGACGCGCCGGAATGAAGGCCGTTGTACCAGCCTGTCGAAATACGTGCTCAGGTGTTGGCAGTCGTCGGGGAAGGGCACCAGGGTACTGGCATAGAACAGGGCCGGGGCCGCGGCGCAATCGGCCAGGCTGAAGTCCGGGCTGGCCACCCAGGTTCGCGTAGCCAGCTGGCGCTCGAGCATGCCGTAGGCCGTGGTGAGCATGGCCCGTTCCCGGCTCAGGTCGCCGTTCGTCGCGCGAATGCGATCGGCGACTATCTGCTGCAGCGGTACTTGCACGTACTGGTCGAAAAACCGATCCCACAAGCGCACTTGCAAGGCAGTATCCCAATCACCGGGCAGCAGGCAGCGCCCACCTCCATGGAAGCGGTCCAGGTATTCGATGATGACACTCGATTCCGCCAACCCCTGCGGGTGCGTGTGATCGCGGATGACCGGGAACTTGCACAGGGGCCATAACGCCTCGAGCTCCGCGCGGTCTGCTGCACTGGAAAGATCGATGACTCGCCGCTGGAAATCGATGTCGTACTCGTAGAGGGCGATCAGCACTTTGTGGCAGAACGACGAAAGCGGGTGGTAATAGAGGGTCAGCGGCATCGGTCAACTCCTCGGGCGGGAGGGCGCCCCACGGGGTGATTGCTGTGACAGGCAGATTAAGTCGCAGGCACGGTATTCGCCATCCCTGCAGGTTTGCGCCGCATTCCAGGCTGCCGAAAACGTTTCGCGTAGCGACCATTGGCTATGCTCCCGGACACCGATAATGGCCATTACGATCTCCTTTTGGCCAACCCCGCGCTATGAACCTGCGGGGCTGTCGGCAAGAATCGAAAACCGGTGGCTGATGCGCAAGAGCCTCCCATCGATAACTATGAACCCGATCTTCCTTGCCTTGGCTGTTTTGCCGGGCGCTGCCGTGTACAGCACATAAAAACCATCGAGCTGACTTGGGGAATTGATCCATGGACACAATCAAACGCCTATTGGGTGCCACCGTTTGCGGCCTGACGCTGCTGGCCAGTGCCGTACATGCCGAGCAGCGCGAATTGCGGGTGTACAACTGGGCGGACTATATCCTGCCGTCCGTGCCCAAGGACTTCGCCGAGAAAACCGGGATCAAGGTCACCTGGGACACCTTCGACACCAACGAATCCCTGGAGGCCAAGCTGCTGACCGGCAACAGCGGCTATGACTTGGTGGTGCCGTCGAATCAGTTCATCGAAACCCAGATCAAGGCCGGTGTGTTCCAGAAACTGGACAAGACCAGGCTGCCCAACTGGAAACACCAGGACCCGGCGCTGCTCAAGTTGCTGGACAAGAACGACCCCGGCAACCAGTACGGCGTGCCTTACATGTACGGCACCGTGTTGATCGGCTTCAACCCGGCGAAGGTCAAGGCCGCCCTGGGCGAGAATGCACCGGTGGACAGTTGGGACTTGGTGTTCAAGCCCGAGAATATGGAAAAACTCAAGGCCTGTGGTGTTGCCATGCTCGACTCGCCCTCCGAGATTCTGCCGCTGGCCCTGCATTACCTGGGGCTGGACCCCAACAGCCAGAACCCCGAGGACTACGAAAAGGCCAAGGCGCTGATGCTGAAGATTCGCCCTTATGTCACCTACTTCAACTCGGCCAAGTACATGACCGATATCGCCAACGGTGACATTTGCGTGGCCATCGGCTACTCCGGCAGCTTCTACCAGTTCGGCAACCGCGCCAAGGAGGCCGGCAATGGCGTGGTGGTCGATTGGCGCTTGCCCAAGGAGGGCGCGCCGATCTGGTTCGACACCTTTGCCATTCCCAAGAGCGCGAAGAACGTCGATGAAGCCCACGCGTTTCTCAACACTTTGCTCGACCCGACCGTCATCGCACCGATCAGCGACTTCCTCGGTTACCCGAATGCCAACAAGGACTCGCTGGCGCTGATCAACAAGGAAATCACCGGCAACCCGAACCTGACGCCGACCCCCGAGGCTCTCAAAACCCTGTATGTCGTGCAGCCGTTGCCGCAGAAGCTGGAGCGGGTGCGCACGCGGGTGTGGACGGCGATCAAGTCGGACAAATAACCCTAAACCCCTGTCGGAGCGAGCATGCTCCGGGCGGTGTGCCGAAGATGAGCCTGAGAGCACCGCGGGGTGTCAGGTGCCCCGCGTCATCGTTGACGACCATCGCGAGCGTGCTCGCTCCTACACGGCTTTGGTGTTGCGGATGAGGTTGTTGCGCAACGCCACGATCGCCTGCTGCATCTGCACGAAATCGTCGGGATCGAGGCCGGTTTGCGGAAAGCCGTCTTCCGTCAGCTCTGTGCGCAGCTGGCGACCGGCGTCGGTCAGGCTGATTCGTACCTGGCGTTCGTCTTCCGGGTCGCGCTGACGCAGCAGGTAACCCATCGCTTCGAGCTTTTTCAGGATCGGGGTGAGGGTGTTGGATTCCAGGAACAGTTTTTCCCCGAGGCTGCCGACGGTCTGGTTGTCTTGCTCCCACAGCGCAACGAGGGTGATGTATTGCGTATAGGTCAGGCCGAGTCGTTCGAGCATCGGCTTGTAGGCCTTGCCAAAAGCGAGGTTGGTGGAATAGACCGCAAAACACAGGAAATCGGAAAGCTTGAGATCCAGGGCGGACGTTTTGTCGGTGGTTTTCATGGGGTCTCTCTTTGGGCAGGCTGCGACGCTGAAATTATACGTCGTATGCGATGGTGTCGGAAGTGCTCCAAACCTCCGGGTCCCGCCCCCCAAGCGGCCGGTTACCGGGGATAACCCTGGCGAACCGGCCGTGCGGTGCATCACGCGGTCTGCACGTTGATGCTCACGTCAATGTTGCCGCGGGTGGCCTTGGAGTACGGGCAGATCGCATCGGCGTTGTGCGCCAGTTCGCTCGCCACTTCATGTGACAGGCCTGGCACCCGCAGGGTCAATCGGGCTTGGAGGAAGTAGGCTGCGCCGGTCTGGCCCAGGTCGACTTCGATGTCCACGGCCGTGTCGGCCGGCAATGACACCTTAGCCTGTTGGGCGGCCAGGCCCACCGCGGCGATGTAGCAGGCCGACCATGCTCCGGCGAAGAGTTGCTCGGCCTTGGGGTGCGGTTGTACGCCGGTGAACACATGTGCCGGTGTGACGCTGCCAGGGGACGACAATTCGATGTCGAGGTTGCCCTTATGGCCGCGCGAGGTGGTGCCGGTGCTGCTCAGGGTGGTGTGGGTCTTGCCGGTGGCCAGGACTTTTTCGATCTTGCTCATGATGAGTTCCTCAAGTTTACTGTGGGTATATTGTTCGTATACGCTAGCATCGCATGCGATATTAATTATGCGGTAATGACGTTCAGGGCAACGTCGATATTGCCGCGGGTGGCCTTGGAATAGGGGCAAATGGAGTCGGCGATATGCGCCAGTTCCGTTGCAACGTCCTGTGCCAGCCCCGGCACGCGCAGGGTCAGTCGGGCCTGGAGGAAGTACGCTGGGCCCGTCTGGCCAAGGTCCACTTCGATGTCGACCGCCAGATCCGCCGGCAGCGCGATGTTGCGCTCTGCGGCCACCAGGCCGACGGCCGCGGTGTAGCAGGCCGACCAGGCCCCGGCGAACAATTGCTCGGCTTTCGGGTGCGGCTGGGTGGCGGCGAACACATGGGCTGGCTGGGCGGAGCCTGGCGTCGACAGTTCGATGTCGAGGTTGCCGTTGTGGCCGCGCGAGGTGTTGCCGGCGCTGCTCAGGGTGGTGTGGGTCTTGCCGGTGGCCAGGACTTTTTCGATCTTGCTCATGGGTCAATCCTCAAGGGTGCGGTCAGGTTGTATGTAATGTCGTGTGCGCTTAGATCGCATCCGATGGAAATAATAGTCCTCCAGATCTCAATCGACGTCAAGCGGTATTTTCATGCCCGGACGACGGACGGTCGAAGCGAATGATGCCCGCTTATTCAGAAAGAAAAATGCCCCGAGCTGTTCAGGCTCGGGGCATCAGCATTGACGCGTGACCATGGATTTCGAGTGCAACAGGCGATCAGCTTTGCGGCACTACCCGGGCTTCGTTGCCGGTACCTTCGATATAAACACTCTGGCCTTTGCTCAGTGCGGCATTGACCGGCTGCGTTACCGATACCAGGACGCCGCTCTTGGTACGCACGATAATTTGCTGGGCCTGTTGCGGTTGATCGTATTTTTTCTTCTCGGCGTAGTTGCCACCCGCCGCACCCGCAAGGGCGCCAGCGACCATGGCGACATCTCGCCCGGTGCCCGAACCGATCAGGCTACCGATTCCCACGCCCGCGAGTCCGCCAAGGATGGCGCCGACGCCGCTGTCGTGGTTGGTCTGCATTTGCGTCATGGTGATCTGCTCGATTTTTCCTGAGCGGATTTCCATCTCGCCGGCGCCACCGCTGCCAGCATCGACGGCGGCGCAGGCGCAAAGCACTAGACTTACAAGCGTGATCGTTAACCAGGAAGCGATGTTTTTCATGTTGAACTCCATCATCCGGGGGAAGCAGTTCGTTCAAACGCATCAGTGCGCGTTTGACGAAGGAGACTAGCACAGGGCCCTCGACGCGCTGCCCTGTGGCGGCGGGCCTGGCTGTACTGCCGGATACGCTCACTGAGGGGTGAGATAGACTCATACGGACTTATCACGGCAGGAGTGACACGCGTGGCAGGACTGCAATGGATTCGCTGATCACCGCCGCAGCGCAGGCGTTGGCGGCGGGCGATCCGCTGGGTGCGCTGGACCGGATCGCGCTGCGTGACGATGCGCCCGCGCTGGCACTGCGCGGTATCGCCATGGCGCAACTGGGGGATTTGGTGCGGGCCAAAGCGCTGGTACGCATGGCCTCGCGGGCCTTTGGGCCGAAAGAAGTCGTGGCGCGGGCACGCTGCACCGTCGCCGAAGCCGAGATCGCACTGGCCTCGCGGGATCTTGGTTGGCCGGTGAAGGCGCTGGAAGCGGCGCGGGTCACGCTGCAAGCCCACGGCGATCTTATCAATGCAGCCCACGCGCGTTATCTGGGCATCCGTCGCTTGTTGCTGATCGGCCGGCTCGATGAGGCCCAAGGGCAACTCGTTGACCTGGACCCGGCAACGTTGCCGCCACCCTTGCGGGCGACCCATGAGCTGGTCGTGGCAGGGATCGCGATGCGCCACCTGCATTCACAAGCCGCACGGGCCGCGCTCGCCAGGGCCGAACTCGCCGCGCAACTCGCCGGCATTCCCGCGCTGTCTGCAGAAGTCGAAAGTGCATCCTCCATTCTCAACAGCCCCGCCGCGCACCAGCTCGTGCGTGGTGAAGAACGGCCTCTGTTGCTGGACGAGGTGGAAGCGCTGCTCGCCTCGACTTCACTGGTGGTGGACGCTTGCCGCTATGTCGTGCGTGGCGCGGGCATGTCGGTTTCCCTGTCCAGGCGTCCGATCCTGTTTTCCCTGGTGCGAGCACTCGCCGAGGCCTGGCCGGGCGATGTGCCCAGGGAGACCCTCATCGCCCAGGCCTTTCGGTTGAAACTCAGTGATGAATCCCATCGAGCCCGGCTGCGGGTTGAAATCGGACGCTTGCGCGCGGCGTTGAAACCCTTGGCTACGGTGATCGCCACCCGACGCGGGTTCACATTGGTTGCTCAGGTTTCACCAGACGTGGTGCTGCTCACGCCACCGGTCGAAGAAAAGTATGCAGCGGTATTCGCCTTGCTTGGCGACGGCGAGTCCTGGTCGAGTTCGGCCTTGGCCCTGGCGTTGGGTAGCAGCCAGCGCGCAGTGCAACGCGCGCTCGAAGCGCTGGCAGCCAAGGGCAAGGTGCAGTCGTTCGGACAGGGACGGGCACGGCGCTGGGTGACCCCGCCGGTGCCCGGTTTCGCGACGACCTTGTTACTCCCGGTTCCGCTGCCCGGTGGCTAGGATGATCCCGTCAACCCCTTTGGAGGAACACCGAGATGAAACAGTCAGCCGCCAAAATTGTGCGTGAATATGGCCCCTTTGCCGATGTCGACGATGTGCACGGCGTCACCTGGGACGGCCGGCAGGTGTGGTTTGCAACCACCGACAAGCTCTACGCCCTGGACCCCGACAGTGGTCGTACGGTGCGCTCGCTCGATGTCGCTGCGCATGCCGGGACCGCCTTCGATGGTAAGCATCTGTTCCAGATTGCCGAGGACCGCATCCAGAAAGTCGATCCTCGCAGCGGAGAAATCCTGGCCACAATCCCGGCCCCTGGCGGTGGCAACGATTCGGGGCTGACATGGGCCGAAGGCTCATTGTGGGTCGGTCAGTACCGCGAACGGAAAATCCACCAGATCGACCCCGAGACCGGGACTATCCTGCGTACCCTGCAATCCAACCGTTTTGTCACGGGGGTGACCTGGGTCGAGGGCGCGCTGTGGCATGGCACCTGGGAAGACGAGGAGAGCGAATTGCGCCGGGTCGACCCGAACACCGGCGAAGTGCTTGAAAGCCTCAGGCTGCCGGACGGCATCGGGGTGTCGGGGCTGGAATCCGACGGTGGCGAGCGGTTTTTCTGTGGGGGCGGCAGCAGTGGGCGGCTGAGGGTGGTGCAGCGGCCTTGATGGGTTGATTGTGATCGTTCCCACGCTCTGCGTGGGAATGCCGCCAGGGACGCTCCGCGTTCCGCTGACGACGCAGAACGTGAGCCATGCGCAATGCTGACGCGGAGCGTCACAGGATGCATTCCCACGCAGAGCGTCACTAGTGTCCGGTAAAAACCGAAGGGGGAGCTTGCTCCCCCTTGCTGTTGGCG
>NZ_JBYTEO010000119.1:0-7291 GCF_058791355.1 Pseudomonas sp. EB271-G4-1 | reverse complement strand
GCGAAAGTGTGGGCTCGGTTGACTTGGATGGCGACTGGCATGGCCTCTTCGCGAGCAGGCTCGCTCCCACAATTGGATCGTGGACAGTCCTGCAATCAGGTCGACTGTCAGGCCGTTTGCCTTTGCTTTTGCTCTGCTTTGGTTTTTGATTTTTTGCCCCCGAGTGCAGGTTCTGCCCAGCGCGGCGGGCCCTGTAGGAGCAGCCGGTCGACGCTCGAATGCTCGCGAAAAACCTGAGAGCACCGCGGGATGTCAGGCTCCCCGCGTCATCGTTGACCTCCATCGCAGAGCATGCTCGCTCCGACGGGGGATCGAATACTCCCGCAAAAAAACCAAGTCCCGACCGCCACGCCATTTGCGCCAATCCATAAGCCATTTGGACGATGTGTGACCCACCCCTTGCGCCGACTATTGCCCCGGAGGCAACGCCCGATTCGGTTGCCTCGCATGCCCTGGCGCCTGACAAGAACAAGAGGATTGGCCTATGACTTGCCCTATGCACGCGTGCCCCGAACAGGAGCGTTGCTCATGCGCTCTGTGATCGGCTACCTGGTCTGCCTGGTGGTCGCCCTGACCATCGGCTACACCTTTTCCCCAAAATCTCCACCGCAGGCAGAACTGTTGGCCACACGCCCGGACCGGGTGCAGATCAACGGCCTGCTCAACCTTGGCTCGCGCGTGGTCGCCGTGGGCGAGCGCGGCAGCATCCTGCTCAGCGACGACCAGGGCGTCAGCTGGCAGCCCGCCAGTGTCGCCCCGCAACGCGATGCCACCTTGACTGCCCTGGTGGCGCTGGACCCGCAGCGCTTGCTGGCGGTGGGGCATGACGGCTTGATCCTGCGTTCCACGGACGCCGGCAGCCATTGGCAGGAAATTCGCTACGACAGCGATTTGGGCGAGCCATTGCTGGGGATCTGGAGCAGCGGTGGCGACAACGTCATGGCGTTCGGCAGCTTTGGCAAGTTCTATCAATCTTCCGATGCCGGACAGACCTGGACACCACAGGTCCTGGACATCGACAGCGCACACCTCAATAGCATGGCCGGTGGCGACGATGGCCGACGCATGCTGGTGGGCGAACAGGGCCTGGTGCTGCGCACGGCCGATGGCGGCCAGCATTGGCAGACCTTGCCGGCGTTCTACAGCGGTTCGCTGTTCGGCATCGTGCGCCTGAGCGCGAATAATTGGGTGACTTATGGCATGCGCGGGCATGTGTTCGTCAGCCACGACTTCGGCGACAGCTGGACCCAGATCGACGTGGGTAATCAACTGCCGCTGTACGGCCATGTACTGCTGCCCGATCACTCGGGCCTGGTGATCGTCGGTGCCGGCAGCTCGGTGGTGCGCCTGGATGCACAGGGTGCACTGGTAGGTGTCGCGCGGCTGGCCGGGCTCGGTACGTTGACCTCGGCGACGATGGTGGGCTCGCGCCTGCTGGTGGGTGGCGAGCGTGGGGTATTGCAGGGTTCAGGTGGCAGCGTTGCTGCCCTAGTGGCCACACAGGCCACCCAGTAAATGAGAGGCAGGCAATGAATCAAGGTAAACACTGGGTGACGCGTGGCGTCAAAACGTGCGCGGACTACCTGATGGCCTGGCGCAAGGGACTGCTGTTGCTGTTTGTCCTGGTGACGCTGGGCCTGGGCTACAGCGCTACCCACACGCAACTGGACCCGGGCTTCAACAAACAGATCCCGGTGCGTCATGAGTACATGGTCAACTTTCTCAAGTTCAGCCGTTACTTCACCGGCGCCAACCGTTTCCTGGTCAGCGTGCGCTGGAAAGGCGAGGGCGACATCTACAACGCCGAGTACCTGGAGACCCTGCGCAAAGTCACCGACGACGTGTTTTTCATTTCCGGAGTCAGCCGTCCCAGCGTGACGTCGCTGTTTACCGCCAACGTGCGCTATATCGAAATTACCGAGGAAGGCTTCTTCGGCGACGTGGTGGTGCCACCGCGCTTCAGCGGCACCCCTGAGGACCTGGCGCAGGTGCGCAGCAACACCGCTGCGTCCGGACAGGTCGGCCGCCTGGTGGCCAACGACCTGAAGTCGGCCATGGTTCGTGCCGACTTGCAGGACACTGACCCCAAGACCGGCCAGCCGGTCTCCTATGTCGAAATCGCCAAGCGCCTGGAAGAAGTTCGCGGCAAGTACAACAGCCCTGACATCGAGATCAACATTGTCGGCTTCGCCAAACTGGTGGGCGACGTGGTCGAAGGGTTGAACACGGTAATCGGCTTCTTTGTCGTCGCGTTCGTGATCACCGGGTTGCTGCTGTGGCTGTACTCGCGTTCCCTGCGCCTGACCGTGGTGGCGCTGCTGGTAGCGTTGCTGCCGGTGGTCTGGCTGCTGGGGTTGTTGCCGCTGTTGGGGTTGGGCATCGATCCGATGTCGATCCTGGTGCCGTTCCTGATCTTCTCCATCGGCGTATCCCATGCGGTGCAGATGACCAATGCCTGGAAGCAGGACGTGCTGGCCGGCAGCAGTTCCAGGGAAGCGGCGCGCCTGGCGTTCTGCAAGATCTTCATCCCCGGCTCCCTGGCCTTGCTGATGAACGCCCTGGGGTTCGCGGTGATCATGATGATCGATATCCCCATCGTCCACGAACTGGGGGTAACGGCCTGCATCGGCGTGATGCTGATGATCATCACCAACAAACTCATGCTGCCGGTGATCATTTCCTACCTGCGCCTGGAACCTGCGCTGTTGCGCCGGGCGCAGGCGCGGCCGGCGGGCAGGCATCGCCTGTGGTGGCGCCTGTCGGCGCTTGCCGAACCGGGGCCGGCCCTCGGGGTGTTTGCCGTCAGCCTGTTGCTCCTGGCAGCCGGGGCCTGGAAGGCTCGCGACCTGGCGGTAGGCGACATCGGCGCGGGCGCGCCGGAACTGCGGGCCGATTCGCGCTACAACCAGGACAACGCCAAGATCATCAACAGCTACTCCATTGGTCTTGATGTGTTGTCGGTGTTCGTCCAGGTCAAGGGCGTCGACGAAGGCTGCCTGTCACCCACGGTGATGCGTGCGGTGGAGGCGTTCGACTTTCGTATGCGCACCGTCACAAGCGTTCAGTCGATCCAGAGCGTGGCGGACATGGGCAAGCGGGTGATCGCCGGCAATAACGAAGGCAATCCGCGCTGGGCGGCGATTCCGGGCTCGCCCCGAGGCCTGAGCCAGGGCGCACGGGCCTATATGCCGGATGACGGGCTGGTCACCGACGGTTGCCAACAGATGCAGATCCTGGTGTTCCTGGCCAACCACGAAGGCAGCACCGTCAGCCATGTGATCAGTGAGGCCAACCGCATCATTGCCGAAGTCAGCTCGCCAGAAGTCGAATTCCTCCTGGCCGGTGGCAACGTCGGGGTGATGGCAGCCTCCAACGAGGCGGTCAAGCGTGCCGAAGTCATCATGCTGGGGGCACTATTCGGATCGGTGGCGTTGTTTTGCTGGCTGACCTTCTTGTCGATCCGCGCGGTGCTGTGCATTCTGGTGCCGCTGGCGATTGTTGCGATCCTGTGCAACGCGCTGATGACCCTGCTCGGGATCGGCCTCAAGGTTGCCACCTTGCCGGTGATGGCGCTGGGAGTGGGGGTTGGGGTCGACTACGGGATTTACCTGTACGAGCGCATCCAGCATGAAATGCTGCGCGGTGCCAATCTGCGGGAGGCGTTCTACGAGGCCATGTGCCAACGGGGTACGGCCGCGGTGTTCACGGCTGTGACCATGGCCATCGGGGTCTGCACCTGGGCGTTCGCGCCGCTGAAGTTCCAGGCCGACATGGGCGTGCTGCTGTCGTTCATGTTCCTGGTCAACGTGCTGGGGGCAATTTTCCTCCTGCCGGCGCTGGCGGCCTGGTTCAATCGCGGGCGACCGCTGGTCACCGCACGGGTACGCCAACCGGTACCGGCACACGGGCAGTTCCGCTTGAAAAACAGCCCGGCTGCGCGTGATACCGCGAACGAAAAATAATCCTGCCGGACCTATTGTGGAGTCCGCAGGCGCTGGTGAAACTGGCGGGCAAGTAGCAGTCGAGAGAGGGGAGCCCTGGGCTCCCCAGCCGAAATTATAAAAATAACAAGGGAAGGGCACAGTCCTTACCCGAGCGAGATGAGACTATGCAAAACGGTGACTTGACCCATGAAGCCCTGGCCAGTCTTGGCCTGGACCTTACACGCTACAACCAGTTGGTGGGCGAGATCTATGAAGGCGCACTCGATCCGAAACTGATGGCCACGGCGCTCAGGAGCTTTCTCAAACTCTACGATGCCAACTTCGTCACGCTGATCCTGCGGGTGCCGGATCAACCCGATACCGGCGTGATGATCATCGTTGGCGAGATCGAAGGTGCCGGTGATGTCTGTTACATGACCTACCCGCAAACCAATTCACCTTTCTCCAATCAGCCGCTGGACCATGTATTCACCGTGGACGACATCATGAGCACCACGCAGTGGGAGCAGAACGGCTACTTCAAGATGTTCTGCGAGCCCCATGACGTGTACCACCTGATGTGTGCCGACATTTCCACGCCGGACGGCGGCAAACTGCGTTTTCGCATGACCCGCCCTAAACGGGCAGCCAATTTCTCTGCCCATGAACGCGCGGTGTGCGCCAGTTTCCTGCCCCACCTACGGCGTGCCTCGCAATTGCATAACCTGCTGGACCGCAGTGAATCGCTGAGCGAGTTGTACTCCCAGGCCATCAGCCGGCTATCGGTGGCGACCCTGGTGCTCGACGAGAGCGGCAGCGTGTTGCAGATCAACCCGGTGGCCCAGGAAATCCTCGCCCGTTCCGACGGCTTGAAACTGGTGGGCGGGCGCCTGGAGGCGACTTACCCCAGCGACAACCGCGAGCTGCAACGCTTGATTCGCGCCGCGTTTTCCCCGGATGCTCCAAAAGACGCCGAGGCCATGTCAGTGACCCGTCCTTCCGGACTGGTCGCCCTCGGTGTAGTGGTTGAATCGATACGGTCCCTGGACTGGGCCGAGGAGAAGGGCCAGCCCGCAGCGCTGGTTTACATCCGCGATGCGTCGAGTAAATCCCTGGCCAGCGAGGTGGTGACCAAGCAGTTGTTCAACCTGACCAAGGCCGAAACCGCCCTGGCCATGGAACTGGCCAACGGCCTGTCCCTGGAAGAAGCTGCAGAGGTTCTCAATATCCGACGCAATACCGCGCGGGCGCATTTGCGCTCGATATTCTCCAAGACCGGCGTGCGGCGCCAGACCGAGTTGGTGCGCATCCTGCTCAACAGCGTGGTGGCTTTGGGCAAACCCAGGCTTGGGTTGAAAGTGACGGAAAAGATCAAAGTGCCGCCGCTGCAACTGGCCGTGCCGATTTATCGCCAGGCCTGAATTTGATGGTCTGTAGGAGCGAGGCTTGCCCGCGAACCAGGCGCCGCGGTGTATCAGTCACACCGCGGCGCCCGGGTTTCCTCTGGTTTCAACACATCAATTTTTAGTCCGCACGGACGATGCCGTCCCGTGATTGCCCTGTCGATACTGGGCGGACCTATCACGGAGAACCACTATGCCAATTACAGCCATCACCGGCAGCGCCTCGGGAATCGGCGCCGCCGTATCCGCCGCCCTACGCGCCGCCGGGCACCAGGTTATCGGGATCGATCGCAGCAACGCCGAAGTGATCGCCGACCTGTCCACTGCCCAGGGGCGTGACGCGGCCATCACCCGAGTGCTTGAGCTCAGCGGCGGCGTCCTCGACGGGCTGATCTGCTGCGCCGGAGTGGGTGTCACGGCGCCGACCTGCGGCCTGATCCCGGCGGTCAACTACTTCGGCGTCAGCCAATTGCTCGATGGCTTGCAAGGTGCGCTTGCCAAGGGCCAGCAACCGGCGGCACTGGTGATCGGCTCGGTGGCGGCGACTCACTCAGGCGTCGACGGTCAGGCGATGGTTGAAGCGATGATTGCAGGCGATGAAGTCCAGGCTCTGGAACTGGCCAATACCCTCGGTCAGCCTCATGTCGCCTATGCGGCCTCCAAATACGCGATCAGCCGTCATGCTCGTAGCCTGGCCGTGAGCTGGGGCAAGCGGGGCATGCGTTTGAACGTGGTGGCGCCGGGTGCGGTAGAAACCCCGCTGCACCAGGCGTCGCTGGATGATGCGCGCTTTGGCCAGGCAACCCGTGATTTCGTCGCGCCCCTGGGCCGCTCCAGTTGCCCTGATGAGATCGCCGCCGTGGTGGTCTTCCTGCAGTCGCCACAAGCGTCTTTTGTCCACGGCAGCGTGGTTTTCGTCGATGGCGGCATGGACGCCATGGTCCGCGCTCCGCACTTCTGAAAGGAACTTGCATGAACAAGGTGGCATTCATTACCGGCGCCAGCCGTGGTATCGGTCGCGAGGCGGCGCTGGCGTTCGCCCGCGCCGGTTTCGACCTGGCGATCAGCGCCCGTACCCTCAATGAGGGTGAACAACATGAACATGCCCTGCGCGATGCCGCCGGAGCGCCACTGGCTGGCAGCCTCAACGGCACTGCGCAGGCGTTGCGCGATCTTGGTTGCCGGGTGCTTGTCGTGCCCATGGACCTGCTCGACAGCGCTTCGGCCCTGGGCGCCTGCCAGGCGGTGCTGGCCGAGTACGGTCGCATCGACGTACTGATCAACAACGCGATCTACCAGGGCAGCGACCTCAACGCCGGGTTCATGGACTTGCAAGCCCAGACCCTGGAGCGGATGTTCCAGGGCTATATCCTCACCCCATTCCTGTTGACCCAGGCGGTGGCTGAACACATGGTGACGCGCGGTGGCGGGGTGGTGATCAATGTCACCTCCGGCGCCGGCGAAAGCGATCCGCCGGTGGCGGCGGGCAAGGGCGGCTGGGGTTATGCCTACGGCGCGGGCAAGGCGGCGGTGTCGCGACTCTCCGGGGTAATGGCCACGGAATTGGGTGATCTCGGCGTTCGTGCCTACACCCTTAATCCAGGGGTGGTGACGACCGAAGCGCTCAAGGCCACCATCGGTGACAAAGGGTTGATCGCTTTGCGTTCCGGCAGCGCACCGCCCCATGTTCCGGCGGCGGTGATGTTGTGGCTGGCTACTGCAGAGCAGGCACCAGGGTTTCAGCGTCGGACGATTGCTGCGCAGCCGTTTGCGTTGGAGCATGGGATTGTTGCTGATTGGCGTTAGGCCAGTGATCGACTGTTTTTTTTCGTGTACATATCCATTCCTGCGGTAACGGCCACCTAGGGTTTCGCTCTTACAGCGTGTCACTTGGAAAAACGGAACGCCGCCCGGCCCTAAGTAACCAAGGGCTCTTGCCCCTGGCGTTCGGTGCCTCGCTAATGC
>NZ_JBYTEO010000118.1:0-8646 GCF_058791355.1 Pseudomonas sp. EB271-G4-1 | reverse complement strand
AGCCTTTTGGTTCCTTTTTGCTGGGCCGGCACTCCGGCGTTTGAAAAAGGGACTCGCCGTAAGGGCGAAACCATAAGTGGCCGTTACCGCAGCAACGGATATGTACTCCGACAACAATCTCCCAGGGCGTGAAGTCGCAAGAAAATCAAAAGCCAAAGCGAGGCGGCGGGCCTGATCGGGAGCCGTACACATTCCCTGTGGGAGCTGGCTTGCCGGCGAAGGCGTCCAAAAGATCACCGCAATGATTAAGGTCCCCTCCGCCAGAAAGTCGGATCGCCACCTCAAAGGCGCCTAAAACATTCAGGTCGCCCACGTTTTGGCCTGCCTGACGGAAAACCCCTCACGCCTTGTCCAGCATATCTATCAAACTCTGCGGCCACACAATCTCCGTCGTTTGTTCCAGTTCGGCGATCGACCACCATTTGTGTTCAGTCATCACCTGTACTTCTTCGGCCGTCCAGCCATCGCGCGTCAGTTGCTCGCGTTCAGCGTGCACGACAAAGTACTGCTCCACCGCCATCACCGTCTCGCCACTGGGCAACATCATCGCAAAGCAGTCCTGCGCAACACTGGCTTCAAGCGCATTAACCTGCATACCGGTTTCCTCAAACAATTCCCGAACCGCCGCGGCTTCGAAGGTTTCACCGTCCTCCAGCCCGCCACCGGGCGTCGCCCAGTAGTCGCGGCCAGCAAGGGCGCCGTCCTTGTGCTGGAAACGAAACAGCAGAACCTGACGCTCGGAATTGATGACCAGCAGTCTGGCGGCGTTGCGTTGGCGCATGTGGATTTACCTCTCCCTGAAAGCAACAAGCCGAAGCATCAGCTTCGGCTCGCACTTAACAATTTACATTAACTTGCTTACGCAACCACTCGATAACACGGCACATAAGCCGCACCACCCGGCAGCTTCATCCGGTGCTGGGCGACGAAGGCCTTGAGCAGTTGATCCAGCGGCTGCATGACGGCCGCATCGCCACGGATCTGGTATGGCCCGTGTTTTTCGATCAGGCGGATGCCCTTGTCCTTGACGTTGCCGGCGACGATGCCGGAGAACGCACGGCGCAGGTTGGCGGCCAGTTCGTGGGGTGGCAGGTCACGGCTGAGCTTGAGGTTGGCCATGTTTTCGTGAGTCGGGTCGAACGGGCGCTGGAAGCCTTCGTCGATCTTCAGCAGCCAGTTGAAATGGAACGCGTCATTGCGTTCGCGACGGAACTGCTTCACCGCCTTGAGGCCCTGGGTCATCTGTCGGGCGACTTCTGCCGGGTCGTCGATGATGATCTCGTAGTGCTTCTTGGCATCTGCGCCCAGGGTGGCGCCGACGAACGCGTCAAGCTGTTCCAGGTAGGGCGCCGCATGTTTCGGGCCCGTGAGGACGACCGGGAAGGGCAGGCCTGCGTTGTCCGGGTGCATCAAAATGCCCAGCAGGTACAGGAACTCTTCGGCGGTACCGGCGCCGCCCGGGAAGATGATGATGCCGTGGCCGACGCGGACGAAGGCTTCCAGGCGCTTCTCGATGTCTGGCAGGATCACCAGTTCGTTGACGATCGGGTTCGGCGCTTCGGCGGCGATGATTCCCGGCTCGGTCAAGCCCAGGTAGCGCCCGCCGTGGATGCGTTGCTTGGCATGGGCGATGGTGGCGCCTTTCATCGGGCCTTTCATCACGCCGGGGCCGCAACCGGTGCACACGTCGAGGCTGCGCAGGCCCAGTTCGTGGCCGACTTTCTTGGTGTATTTGTATTCTTCGGTATTGATCGAGTGACCGCCCCAGCAGACCACGATCTTGGGCTCGACGCCGGGGCGCAGCGTGCGGGCGTTGCGCAGCAAATGGAAGACATAGTCGCTGATACCCTGGGAGGTGCTCAGGTCGATGCGTTGGCTGTCGAGTTCGTTTTCGGTGTAGACGATGTCGCGCAGGGCGCTGAACAGCATTTCACGGGTGCTGGCAATCATTTCGCCGTCGACGAAGGCGTCGGCCGGGGCGTTCAGCAGTTCCAGGCGTACGCCACGGTCTTGTTGGTGGATGCGGATTTCGAAGTCCTTGTAGGCTTCGAGGATGGTCTTGGCGTTATCGACGTGGGCGCCGGTGTTGAGGATGGCCAGGGCGCACTGGCGGAAGATGTCGTAGGTGCTGCCGGATCCAGCTTCGCTCAATTGCTGGACTTCCCGTTGGGAGAGTGTTTCCAGGCTGCCTTTCGGGCTGACCGAAGCATTGATTACTTGTCGTTGGGTCATTCAATGATCCTTAAAACGATGTCATTCACGCGCAAACAACGAATGGCATCCGAATAGAGAGTATCCATGAAAGAAGATGGCACGAACTGCGCGGTCTCGCCATGTCCTCCTTTTGATGATGTATAGATGAAAAGGAGCCCCAGCATAGCTAAATCCGTCGCAGAGGCGATAATGGCCCGCGGTCTTTTTGCCCTGCGACCCTTTTTTTGCCATTGAAGCCAAGGAATCCCGACGTCATGTTCGAAATCCAGCCGATGAACGCCGACGACTATCGGCAACGGACGCGGCGCAGCACGCTGATGATCGCGCTGATCTTTCTCGCGCTGGCGATGGCCCTGTCCACCGCGGCGGTGACGTTGTTCGGCGAGCCGGGAGGGGACAATCTACGCTTCAATATCGGCGGAGTGTTTGCCGCGGTATTGGTCATGGCCGCGTTGATGCGCAAGCTGTTCTGGCACCAGCAATGGATGGCGCCGGCGGTCTACAGCTGGCAACTCAAGCGCAGCCTGATGAGCATCACCAACGTTATGCACCACCTCAAGGCGGCCGTGGAAGCGGGGGATCCGGACGCCATGAAGCTTTTGCGCTTCTATCACCTGGGATTGAGCCAGATGCACCAACTGGACGGTAACTCCAGCGATGATGCGCAACTACACCGGGAAATGGAGCAACATCAGGCGCGGATGCAAGCGCTGGGCATCGATATCCGGCAGACGCGCCTGGACCCGGCCTGGCTTGACGCGCTAAAGCGTACACCGCGATAGGCCCATGGAGCAGCAAGGGCCTTTTCATTCGATTCAAGGAGCGAACGTCATGGGGCAGCCGTCCATTCACGATCCTGTGGAACAAAACCGGCAGGGTGTCCCTCGGCTCAAGACTCGCTCTGCCGTCACCCTTTTGATTGCCGTCTGCCTGTCGATGGCGGTGATCGTGATTTGGGAATCCTGGAGCTCGCGCCAGTACCATCTGCATGACAAGGAAGTGGCGATGTCCAACCTTGCGCAGACCCTGGCCTCGCAGGCCCAGGCGGCAATCAAGCAAGCCGACACGCTGCTGTTCACCCTGGTCGATCGCCTGGAAAACGACGGCATCGACGCGGGTCGGCTCGATCGCCTGCAACGCTTGCTCGGCGCCCAGCGCCGTGAGTTGAGCCAGGTGCATGGGCTGTTCGTCTATGACGAAACCGGCAAATGGATCGCCAACTCCAACGGTGCCGAGGTGGGGGTTGCCAACAATTCCGACCGCGAGTACTTCATCTATCACCGCGATCATCCTGACCGCGGACCGCACATCGGCCCTTCGATCAGGAGCCGCTCCAGCGGCGAATGGATCATGACGGTGTCGCGCCGGATCAATCACCCGGATGGCCGTTTCGCGGGCGTGGCGCTGGCCACCCTCTACCTCAGCCATTTCCTGCAGCTTTACGATGGCATCGATATGGGCCGCAACGGTGTGATCAACCTGATCGCCGACGATGCCAGCATTATCGTGCGCCGGCCGTTTCACGAGGCGGACATCGGCACCAGCCTGGCCAAAAGCCCATTGTTCACCCGGCTGCTGCCACAGGGCAGCTCGGGGACGGCTACCGTCCGGTCCATCCTGGATGGCGTGGAGCGGGTGGTGGGCTATCGCCGGGTCGAGGGTTATCCGCTGATCGTCTTTGCCGCGCTCAACAAGGACGAAGTACTGGCGAGCTGGCGCCAGCAGTCCTTGCTCAGTGCGGGCATCGTTGCGCTGTTGCTCGGGGTGCTGGGAGGGCTCGGCTATCGCCTGATCAAGTTGATGAAGAAGCAGGACCGCATCCAGGGCGAGTTGCTCGGCACTCAGGAACGGCTGCTCGAACTCAATCGCAACCTTGAGTTGCTGGCGCTGGAAGACGCGCTCACGGGCCTGGCCAACCGGCGCCAGTTCGATCTGTTCATCCAGGCGGAAATGGGCCGCGCCCGGCACAACATGACGGGGTTGGCCCTGTTGATGATCGATGTCGATCACTTCAAGCCATTTAACGATCGCTACGGCCATCTGGCCGGTGATGAGTGCCTGCGCAAGATCGCTGTGCTGATTACCGAGCACATCAGGCGCCCCGGCGATCTGGCTGCGCGCTTTGGTGGTGAGGAGTTTGCCGTGGTGCTTCCGGGAACTGACTACGTCGGAGCATTTTTGCTGGCGGAAAAAATCCGCCACGCGGTCCAGTCCGCCGGCTTGCCACACAGTGAAAGCCCTGATGGCAAGGTGACGGTCAGCGTGGGTGTCTGTGGTTATGATCCGGCATCCGAGGCCCAGACCAGTGAGTTGATCGGGGCGGCCGACAAGGCGCTGTACGTGGCCAAGGCCAGCGGGCGCAACATGAGCGTGATTGCCAACTGAGGCTCAGGCAAACCGGTCGCTGCCTTGTACCAGCCGGGTGCAAAGGTGCGGTTGCTTGAGCTTTTCCAGCCACCAGCCCAACGCCCGCCCGTCGTGATCGCCGCGCCAGCCGGCATACAGAATATTCGGCTCACGGGGATCGGCCATCTGTTTTTCCACCAGCGAGCCATTGTCCAGTAACGAGGTGACGCGATGCCTGGGCAGCCAACCCACGCCGAGGCCGTCGCATTGGGCGAGGATTTTCGCGCGCATGGTCGGCACCGCCAGCACCGATTGGCCACCGGAGACCCCGTAGGTACTGCCTTCGCTGGCCCGGGACGAATCCGCCACGACAATCGCCCGGTGCTGCGCCACCATGGCGCGGGTGATCGGTTCGCGGGCCTTGGCCAATGGGTGCCTGGGCGAGACGGCGAACACCCACTGCATTTCCCCCAGTTGCATCCAGCGCAATGACGCGATGGCCGGTGGCTCGTTGGTG
The DNA here is from genome assembly GCF_058791355.1 of Pseudomonas sp. EB271-G4-1. NCBI lineage: Bacteria > Pseudomonadati > Pseudomonadota > Gammaproteobacteria > Pseudomonadales > Pseudomonadaceae > Pseudomonas > Pseudomonas sp. EB271-G4-1. The sequence continues at coordinate 3,569 of NZ_JBYTEO010000118.1, read as the reverse complement.
GCGCCGATGACCAGGTCCGCGCGGCCTTCACGCAGGGCCTCCCAGACACCCCGCAGCACTTCCTGGGTGATGCGCAGCGGTACGCCAGAGCCCAGCGCATCGAACTCGTGGATCACCGGGAGCAGGGTTTCGAATTCCAGCAGTTCATCGGTGACGATCCACAAACGACTTTCCCAACCATTGGCCACTTGCTGCACCCGTTGGGTCAGGCGCGAGACGTCCTGCATCAGTCGCGCCGCTTCGTTGACCAGCAATTCTCCAGCCGGGGTGAGTTGCAGGCGGTAGCGCCGGCGATCGAACAGCAGGGCATCGAAGCGTTCTTCCAGTTGCCGCGCGGCATAGGACACCGTAGAAGGCGCCTTGCCGAGATAGGCCGCGGCCCGCGACAGGCTGCCGGTCTCGCGAATCGCTTGCAGCAGCGCCAGGTCTTCAGTCGACAGCATTGGCCGAACCCTCGTGTGTGACGGTTACAATTGCCGCCGCCGTTTCCTGAGCCTGATCAATCGAAGATAGACCGCAGCGTTCAGCACCAGTACCAGGCTGCCCAATCCCAGCTGGATGGCCGGTGTCAGCCCCGCCGGGTAAATGATCGGCCACACGTAATGTTCGATGAAACCACCGCCGTAACCACCTTGTCCGGCTGCCTGGCGCATCAGGTTTTCCCAGTGCGTCAGTGGGCAAGGCAAGTGGAACACCTCCACTGCCACGCCCCAGACTGCGGCGGGCAGGTGCCACAGGATCAGGTGCTGCCATTTGAGAACCAGCAGCCCGCCGAACACCACGAACACAATGAATGCCAGGTGAAACAGCATCAGCCCATCGGCAGCGATTCGGTAGAGCATGTCGCCCCCCCTGGCGCGTCAGTCGAATCGCTCCATCGTACTCGCGCGGGCGCCTGGCACTCTATCGATTGTCGCTGCCCAGCACGCCGAGCACCTCCTTCAAACGACCGACCGTGGCATCGCTGCTGCGTTGCATCGGTGCACGCAGCTCATCAGTGATCAAGCCTTGCAGCGCCAGCGCGGTTTTCACCGGCGCCGGGTTGGGCTCGATGAACAGGCTCTGGATCAGTGGCAGAAGCTGGAAGAATGTTGCCCGACCGGCCGCCAGCTGGTTGTCGCGAATCTGTCGATACAACGCCACGAAAAGGTGCGGATGGACATGGGCCGACGCGGCAATCGCACCTTTGGCACCCAGGCACAGGGCATTGAAGATCTGGTTGTCTTCACCGCACAGCACATCGACCTTGCCGCTGGCCAGCAAGGCCAGGGTGTTGCCCAGGTTGCCGCCGCAGTCCTTGATCGCGACGATGCGCTCATGGGCGACGATGTTCAGCAAGGTCGACTGGTCGAAGGCTACGCCGGTGCGGTAGGGGATGTCGTACAGGATCAACGGCACGCTGGAAGCGTCGGCGACCGTCTGGAAAAACGCTTCGAGCCCCGCCTGGGAGGGCCGGATGTAATAGGGCGGCGGCACCAGCAGGCCGGCCAGCGGGCGCTTGAGAATTTCCTCCTGAAAGTGCAGCAGCTCGATCAGGTTGTTGCCGGCCAGACCCATGACGACCTGCCGGGCCGGCACTTGTTCCAGCACCGCATCGAGCACCGCCAGCTGCTCGTGCTTGCCCATGGCCGCCGGTTCGCCTGTGGTGCCACAGACGATCAGGCCGTCGACACCTTCTTCGAGCAGATGGCTGACCAGCCGGCGCAATCCGACGAAATCGATGGCGCCATTGTGGAACGGTGTGACGAGGGGAACCCAGATACCTTGAAACGATGACATGCACTTTCTCCTGATGGTCGACCGATTTCGTCACCGTCAGAAGCGTAGTAGGAAGTAAGCAAGGGGAGGGTGGTCCGTCGCGCTCAATGTCCTGTCAGCTCATCTGACGGGACAGCGCGCCCCGGTCACATGAGCGACTGTTTCTTCGATTTGAGGGTGCGCGCAACGCGAACTAGCGCCTTGGCTGTCAAGCCAACAACGGAAGTGTCGAGATTGAAGGTTGCGGACATTTTTGCTTACACCCTGAATTAGGCGCCCAGTTTTAAAAGCCGGCGCGCTGTTTGTCAATCACCAACATCGGGAAAATGCCGCGCCAGCCTGTGATTGGCCCAAGTGCGCAAGATTGTTCAAGCCATCGGCCGTGACTGCTGGCACAGTCTCAGGTCTTTCCCTGGTTGCAGAGCGTTATGTCCAACTCACATTTGCCGCGCAGCGCATTCTTGCGTGGCGCCGTGGCGATCATGCCGTTATCCCTGGCGACAGCCCCTTGGGGCCTGCTGGCCGGCTCCATGGCCATCGAAGCCAACCTCACACCGCTGCAAGGCCAGGGCTTGTCGAGCATCGTGTTCGCCGGCGCCGCGCAGTTGGTGGCCATTGGTATGCTCAAGGGCGGGGCCGGGATCTTTTCGATCTTGCTGACCACCTTGTTGCTGACCTCTCAGCATCTGCTCTACGGGATGAGCATGCGTTCGGTGATCTCGCCATTGCCGGGTCGCTGGCGAGCGGGGCTGGGCTTTTTGCTCACCGATGAGCTGTTCGCCCTGACCAGCCAGCACGACAAACAGCAGTTCGATCGCTGGTACGCTTTGGGTGTCGGCTTGACGTTCTACGTGGCCTGGAACCTCTTCACCCTGGCAGGCATCGTGCTAGGCAGCAGCATCCCCGGCCTGGAACACCTGGGTCTGGACTTTTCCATCGCTGCCACCTTCATCGCCCTGATCACCCCGGTGGTGCGCAACGTTCCGACGGTGGTCTGTGTCGCGGTCTCGCTGTTCTGCTCGGTGCTGTTCAGCTATTGGCAATGGGGCTCGGCCCTGGTGCTGTCGGGACTTGCCGGCATGACCGCGGGTTTTATCTGCAACAAATTCCAGGGAGCGCGCACATGATGGTTTGGGCAGTGATTATCGGCATGGGCGTCCTGGTGTTTCTCAACCGCTATGTGTTCCTGGAGCCGCGCCTGCCGCTGCGCTTGAGCAGCAATGCCCGGCAGTTCCTGGGGTTCGCCGTGCCCGGCATGTTGACGGCGATCTGCGGGCCGATCGTGTTCATGCCGGACAAACAACTGAACCTGCAATGGGACAATCCCTACCTGATCAGTTCGCTGGTGGCCGTCGGCCTGGTGCTGTACACCCGCAACACCTTGCTCAGCATGCTGTTGAGCATGGGCTTTTTCTTTTTGCTGCGTTGGTGGCTGTGAGCCAGGTAGGGGAAATTGTTCTACGCTTAAAATTGATGACCGATCCCTTCAGGAAGAGAGGTGAAACCATGGCAATAGAGCAAAAGAAACCGGATCCCGAAGACGACATGGATGAACCGACGGAAGAAGAAATCGAAGAGCAAAAACATTCAGAGCAGACGTGGAAGCATGACGACAGCAGAGAGTTGTCGGAGCCTGACCGCAAGTTCTGAGTGACATATTTGGATTAGGTGTATATCCGTTGCTGCGGTAACGGCCACTTAGGGTTTCGCGCTTACAGCGAGTCACTTGGAAGCACGGAACGCCGCCCGGCCCTAAGTAACCAAGGGCTCTTGCCCCTGGCGTTCGGTGCCTCGCTAATGCTCGGCATACC
>NZ_JBYTEO010000117.1:0-9054 GCF_058791355.1 Pseudomonas sp. EB271-G4-1 | reverse complement strand
TGCCGAGCCCTAGCGAGGCACCGAGTGGTGGGGCAAAGCCTTTTGGTTCCTTTTTGGCGTTTGAAAAAGGGACTCGCTGTAAGAGCGAAACCATAAGTGGCCGTTACCGCAGCAATGGATATGTACTCCATCCCCCCAGTCAATCCCGTTGCAGCTTGCGAATCAGCGTCCCTATATCAATCCCCAAATGCTGCGCAGCCTTACGCTTGCTCCCACACAAATGCACCGCGCGCAAAATCACCTGCCGTTCAAAATGCTGAACCTGAAGCTTGAGGTTTTGCTGAGGGTCGTCCGAGGCTTCATCCTGCACGACTGAGGGGGCTGACTGTTCCCGTGAACGCACCGGTTGGAGGAGTTCAGCCGGCAGGTGATGCTCCTGCGCCTCATCGTCAGCCAGCACCGCCAGGCGTTCGAAGATGTTCACCAACTCGCGAATGTTGCCCGGGAAGTCGTAGCTCAGCAGACGCTTGCGACACCCGGCGGACAGGCTCAGGGACGGTACGCGATCGCCATTGATTCGGCTCAGCAGGATGTCGATGAGAAACGGCAAGTCATCGCGGTGCTGGCGCAACGGCGGAATCTCCACCGGCAGCACGGCAAGACGATAATAGAGGTCGGCGCGAAACTCACCCATGTCCACCAGATGACGCAAGTCCTTGTTGGTGGCGGCAATCACCTGTACCTGCACGGATTTGCTCAGGGGCGAGCCGACCGACTGGATGGTGCTGTCTTCGAGAAATTTCAGCAGCTTGGCCTGTACGTGTAGCGGGATCTCACCGATCTCGTCGAGGAACAAGGTGCCGCCGGACGCTGCTTCGATATAGCCTTGCTTGCCGCCCGCCAGGGCGCCGGTGAAGGCGCCGCGCTCGTAGCCGAACATCTCGGACTCGAACAGGCTCTCCGGGATGCTCCCGCAATTGACGTGGATGAACGGACGATCCCCCCAGCCAGCCGCACGATGAATGTGCCGGGCGATGGCGGTCTTGCCGACGCCGGGTTCACCCAGCAGCAACAGACGCGCGCGCCGGCGAAAAGCCCGAACGCCAGTGTCGGCGATGCTCGACAGCTGCGGTGACAGGTGCAGGGCGTTGTCCTGGGGATCACGCAGGCCTTGAGGCTCCGGTGGCCGGGTATTGAGCGAAGCCCGGCGCTGCGGCTGGCTGGCGTCGAAGTCTTTCTGGGTGAGCATCCTGAACGGTTTTTCGTAGGCCCCCGTGGGGATCGCGTGGGTACTGCTGAGCAGCACCCGGCCTTCCCGAGAGCGGGTCAACGCACTGTTGCCACCGCGGTTCAACGCTGCCAGCAAATCGTCGTAGTTCAACGCCGAGCGCTGGAAAAAATCACTTTCGGACAGCCCCACGGCCTGCTGCTTGGACAGGCGGTTGACGCGTTCGGCGGCCAGGTTGATAAAACGCAATCGGCCCTCGCCGTCAGTGACGATCAGCGCTTCGCTGAAGCTGTCGAGCAAGGCATGCAAGGCCGGCGTTTCCAGCAGCGCGCCCAGCACTTCGCTGCTGACATTGACCGAAGAACGCATGCCCATCTGCAGCGTGGGTGGCAGGTTGGAGTCTTTCATGGGTGCAACTCTTGGGGGGTGCGAACGCCCTGGCATGCGCGAAACACCGCCACGCGCCAGGCCACGCCTTCGCGAATCAGGATGCGCGAGCAATGCACATTGAAGTTCAGGCTGCGCCCGCTCAAATCCGGTAGGGGCAGGCTGTGCCAGGTGCGTTCGGGCAAGGCATTGTCCAGCAGCAAGCGGGCGATACCGGCGCCATGGGTGATGCCGAAGGTGTCCTCGAAGGCTGCGTTGCGCCATTGCGGTTGCAGGTGTTCATCGATGACCAGCACTGCGTCAGGCACGGCATCGAAGACCCGGCGCAAGGCGTCGATGCGCTGCTCGGCATCGTGCTGCATGCGCAACTCCTGGCTGACGTCACGAATACTGCCCCACATGCGCAACAGCTGGCCATTGACGATGGTGGCCCGGACGTCGTTCTCCACGTAGGCAGGCGAACCATCGTGGCGGCGATCCACCGATAGTGCTCCGTCGACATGGAACCCGGCCTCGATCAGGCGTCGCACGAATTCTTCGTTGGCCGGGCTGCGCGGCCAGTACAGGCGCACCGGTTGCTGGTTGAAGTCGACATCCGACGGCATCTCGTACACCTCGGCCATGGCCCGGTTGCACAGGCGCCAATGGGAGTCGTTTTCGAACACCTGGCGCACAATCTCATCCGGGGCATGGTTGATGTCCACCGCCTCGGCGAATTCGATGCACCAATAGGCGACCTTGGCGCTTTGCAGCATCTGGTTCATCACCTCATTGGCGTTATGCATCTCCCGCAACCGGTGCCCCAGCGTGCCCAGCGCAATCATCAACAGGTGCAGGCAGGCTGGTTGCACGTCACGCCATTGCAGCAATCCGCTGGCAATCACAGGCAGCAGGCCGCCGTTGCGCCGTATCAGCGTCAGTTCCAGGCTGTGGACCAGCTCGTCCGCGGGCGGGTTGGCAAGCAGCGCCTGTACCGTGCGCAACGATTCGAGACTCAGTACACGTTCGATCGGCTGATTGAGCAGTTCTTCAGGTGCATAGCCCAATTGATCGCTCAGGCTGGAGGACAGGCTGAGCAGTTGTCCGTCGGCGGCAAAGGTACTGGTCAGGGGCTGGGTTTTGTTTGCCAGCAAATTCAGGATATCCATCGGTGGATCGGCTCGATTCGGCTAATGGGACCTGGGCACACAGTGCCAGGGCAATTTGACAGGGCATTTCGCATGCCAACTCAAAAACCATTGAACAAGAGGGCATGCGCGCAACCGTGATGATCGAGTGCTGCGTTATTGCAGCATAATCGGCAAACCCGCAGCGTGTTAAAAGATCAACGGTGATGCGCAGGCGCTGGGCTGTCAGTGAAGGCGTGGGTAAATTCGCGTTCGCCATCAAGCCGGCGCCTACAGGAAAAAATCGATCTAAAAATACCGGCCCACACGCCGGTTGTTTTGCTAATCTGAGGTTGTAGGTGAAAACGCAGACTGATGCGCAAGCGGATAGCGAGGACGCGTGGGGCGCGCTCCGAAGGGTACACGGTTAGAAAGATCTCCGCGCTGAGATCCAGCCCTTATGCCGTGTGAAGCAGGACAGCGCTTATTGCTGTTGCTGTGGGAGTCCTGATAAACCTCGTAAGCCAGAGACCAGCGCTGGCCACCTACTTGGCTCTTGAAGCCGACTTGTGCAGCTGGATATATACGGCTAGCCAAGATCAAATGCCCCGAACTCCGGGGCATTTGTTTGTCTGTCATACCAGGTTGATGGTGACATCGATATTGCCACGGGTTGCCTTGGAGTACGGGCAAGTCTGATGCGCTGCGTCCACCAGCGTCCTGGCCAGTACAGGGTCCAGGCCCGGCAGGCTGACATTCAGGCGCGCCTGAAGGAAATAGGCATTGCCGGTATTGCCCAGGTCCACTTCAGTAGCAACGCTCACGTCAGCCGGCAAGCTCACCTTCAACGCAGTGGCTGCCTTGCCCATGGCGCCGATGAAGCAAGCCGACCAGCCCGCACCCAACAGCTGTTCCGGATTGGTGCCGCTACCAGAAGAACCGGGCGGGGATAGCTTGATGTCCAGGCGGCCGTCGTCGCTTCGCGATTCGCCTTGACGGCCGCCAGTGGTCACGGTCCTGCCGGTGTAAAGGACAGATTCGATTTGATTGATCATGCAAGACTCCTGCTGAGGATGGGGGCTTCAGCCCTGGCTGAAGTGCGACCCACCCACTGTTTCATCTTCATGTCATGGAAATGTGTCCTGAGCCGAGCGATGTGTATCGCTGTGTACGTTCGCCGGCGATCAATACACATTGATACAAAAACTCAGGCTTTCACCCAGCGCTGGCGACTCCAGCTGCTCAGGGTGTCGACGGCAAACACCAACACCAGCATCGCCAGTATGACCGTGCTGGCCTGGGCTTCCTGGAACAGGCTGAGGCTGAGGTAGAGCATTTGTCCCAGGCCACCGGCACCCACGAAACCGAGCACGCTGGCCATGCGGATGTTGTTTTCCCAGCGGTACAGGATATAGGCCAGCAACTGCGGGAACAGATTGGGCAGGGTGCCGTAGCAGAACGCCCCTATGGCGTTGCCCCCCTGCAGGCGGATCGCATCGGCAGGTTCGGGCGGGGTATTTTCCAGTGCTTCGGCAAACAGCCGGCCCAGCACACCGGTCGTGTGCAGCGCCAAGGCCAGGGTGCCGGCATTGGGGCCGAGCCCGGCGGCCAGGACCATCAGCACCGCCCACACCAGCTCCGGAATCGCGCGCAAGGCATTGAGCATCAGGCGCGACAGTCCCTGCAACGGCCAGCCGAATCGACCCGCCGCGGGCAACGCCAGCAGCAAGCCGAACACTGTTGCCAACAGCGTGCCCAGGGCTGACATCGCAAGGGTTTCCAGCGCGCCGCGGGCAATGGCCTGCAAATGCCCCGTGCTCAGGTCCGGGCTGAGAAAGCGCTGCACATAGGCGGCCATCTGTTTCAGGTTGCCACTGGCGCCCAGTTCACCGAGGTCGATGCCCAGGTAGCGGAACGAAGTGAGCACCGCGGTGCCGATGCACAGCACCAGCAGCAGGTTGAGCAGGCGCTTCATGCCAGCCTCCAGCGCAGCAGCCTGCTCAACTGATCGGCGAACAGCACCAGGACGAGGAAGGTCAGCAACAGGCTGGCCACCTCACCGCCGGCGAACATGCGCATCGACAGGTCGATTTGCTGGCCCAGGCCACCGGCCCCGACGAAGCCCATCACCACCGACGCGCGTATGGCGCATTCCCACCGGTACACCGTGTACGACAACAATTCCGCCGCGACATTGGGCAGGATCCCGTAGCAGAACGCCGCCAGCCGACCACTGCCGGCTTGCAGCAACGCGTGGGCGGGGCGTTGGTCTACCGACTCGAAGATTTCCGCGTAGACCTTGCCCAGCATGCCACTGTAGGTAATCGCAATGGCCAGGACCCCGGCCGTCGGGCCCAGGCCAACGGCGCGCACGAACAGCAGCGCCCAGACGATTTCCGGCACGCTGCGCAGGAAAATCAGCACGCCGCGCACCGGCCAGCGCAGCAGTTGCCCCCACAGGCTCGGGCGACCGGCGCGGGACGCAGCCGACAACGACAGCGCGCGGCTGGCCAGCAGGCTGGCGGGGATCGCCAGGAGCAGCGCCAGGGCCATGCCGGCCGTGGCGATGGCCAGGGTCTGCAAAGTGGCTTGCCACAACAGCTCGAGGAATTCTGCGCCATGGGCGGGCGGCCAGAAGGTCGCGACAAAGCGACCCATCTCGCCCCGGTTGTCACTGGCCAGCAACACACTCAGGTCCAGTTCGCTCAAGCGCATGCCCGGCCACAACAGGGCAATCGCCAACAGGCTTAGGAGCAGGCGTGGTCGGGCGGCGGGGTCACGGGTGTCACGGCTCAGCATCGGGGAATCTGCACACTCAAGGGGAGGACCGGGGGCGGCGAGGGCTGCAACTGTTCGTTGGCGTAGAGTGCATCGAGCTGCTCGCGGTCGACGGCGCTGGCCGGCAGGTCGAAGAGAATCTGCCCGTCACGCAAGCCGATGATCCGCGAGAAATGCGCCAGCGCCAGGTCCACCGCGTGCAGGCTGGCGACCAGGGTAACGGCATGCTCGCGCGCATGCTCGCAGAGAACCTTGAGCGTATGGCCGGCCAGCACCGGGTCCATGGCCGACACCGGTTCATCGGCCAGCAATACCTCGGGGGCCTGGTACAGCACCCGGGCAATGCCCACGCGTTGCAGTTGACCGCCGGACAATTGCTGGCACTGGGTGAAGAGCTTGTCGTGCAGGTCCAGCCTGGCCAATGCCGCGCGAGCCCCCGGGACATCCAGCGGATGCACCAGGTTCAACAGGCTCTTGCCCAATCCCCATTGGCCGATTTTTCCCGCCAGCACCGCAGTGATCACCCGCTGGCGCGGTGGCAGCGGCGGTGCTTGATGCACCAGGCCGATACGCGCACGCAGGCGTTGGCGCTGGCGCGCCGACAGATGCCAGGGCTGTTCACCCAGCACCTGCAATTCGCCGTTGCCAGGGCGCAGGCCGGTGGCAAGGACGTTGAGCAGGCTCGACTTGCCAGCGCCGGACGGGCCGATGATGGCGACGTGTTCACCGGCTTTGATGTGCAAGTCCAGGCTGTGCAGCGCCTGTACGCCGTTGGCGTGGGTGAGGCTGACCCGGGTCAGGTGCAAGGTCATTTGAGCAGGTCGGCGGCGCGTGCGGCTTCCTCGATGCCCTTGTAGTTCTCAGGCTTGGTCTCGATGAAACGGCTGGCAGCCTGCAAGTCCAGGATCGCTTTTTGCTCAGGGTTCGCCGGATCGAGGGCGAGGAAGGCGGCCTTGATCTTTGCCGCCAGGGCCGGGTCGAGGGTGCCGCGCACGGTCCAGTTGTAGTCGTAGTAGGCCGGGGTGGTGGCAAAGACCTTGACCTTATTGGTGTCGACCTTGCCGGCCTTGACCAGCTTTTCCCAGACGCTGGCGTTCAGCACACCGGCGTCGACTTTGCCCGCCTGGACCCAGGCAACGGTGGCGTCATGGGCACCGGAGTAGCCCACGCGACTGAAGAACGTTTCCGGCTTGATGCCGTCCTGCAGCATGAAATAGCGCGGCATCAAGCTGCCAGACGTCGAGGACACCGAACCGAAGGCGAAGGTCTTGCCCTTGAGGTCGGCGAGGGACTTGACGTTCGGGTCGGCGGTGATGAACTTGCTGGTGAACTGGGCATCCTGTTCGCGCTGCACCAAGGGAATGGCATTGCCAGTCTTCAGCCGCGCCTGGACAAAGGTGAAACCACCCAGCCAGGCCATGTCGATCCGGTCAGTGGCCAGCGCCTCGACCACGGCCGGGTAGTCACTGACCGGCACGAACTCGACCTTCATGCCTAATTGCTGTTCCAGGTAACTGCCCAGGGGCTGGAACTTGCGTAGCAGTTCGGTGGGGGCTTCATCCGGAATGGCGCTGACCTTCAGGGTGTCGGCCGCCTGCGCCAGCAGGGTGGAAAGCGACAGGGTCAAGCCGACAGCCAAGGCCAGGGTGCGTTTGAGCATGGAAGTTCTCCGGTTCATTAGCGCAAATATGTGCAAGCGCCTGACACGCATGAATAGCCGTCAGGTGCTTGTTGAGGGTAGACGAAGTGCGGCGATTGTAAGGGTTACGGGCCATTGTTCCCACTACCCGTTTCCGGGTTTTGGGCTTGTAGCTGGCGCAGCAACCAATCGCTGAAGCTTCGCGCACTGTTCTCGCTATCACGATGGGTCAGCAGGGCCCAATTAGGTCCGCGGATGGTCGGTTCCACCAGCGGCTGCAGCAAGCCATTGGCACAGGCTTGCCGGCTTAGCAATTGGCTGACCAGCGCAATGCCGAGCCCCGCGCAAGCCGCATCCAGCAACAGACCGGGATCGGAGAAGTTCATCCCCTGATCCTGCTGGCCGACATCCATGCCGGCCTCCACCGCCCAGGCATCCGGAGCATGCCTATACATTCATCAACTTCGTCATGCGCCCAAGAACATGGCCGCCATCAGCAACACAACCCTGACATCTACATCGACGAAGCCACGTATGCGCGGCTGATTCCCGGCAAGGATATCCCCCAGGCGGACATGCGGGCGCGCATGCGTACCTGGACCAAATTCAAGACGGCCACCGCGCCCTGACGTCATCGACCACTGCCCGCACGGGTACAACGCTGTAGCGCAAGGCGCATCGGGATAACCCGATGCGCCTTGTGTCATTTGCTGGCATCGAGCACGACGCGGTAACGCGCCTTGCCACTGCGCAGGTGATCGATGGCCGCATTGACCTGGCTCATGGGAAACATCTCGACCTGCGGCAGGATCTGATGACGGGCGCAGAACTCGAGCATGGTCGCGGTGTTGCTCGGCGAGCCGACCGGTGAGGCGGACAGGTTCTTTTGTTGGGGAATCAGGTCAAATACATGCACCGGGATGGCGTTGGGCACGATACCGACGAAATGCAGGCGTCCTTTACCGCGCAGGGTCGCCAGCATGGCCGGCCAGTCGAGGTCGGCATTGGCGGTGACCAGGAGAAAATCCAGGCTGCCGGCAATGGCTTTCAAGGCGTCGCTGTCGGTGGAGGTGACGACCTTGTGCGCGCCCAGGCGTCTGGCTTCGTCCTCCTTACCCTTTGATGACGTGAAGGCAGTCACTTCACAGCCCCAGGCGTTGAGGAAGCGCAGCGCCAGATGACCGAGGCCACCGATGCCCACCACACCGACCCGGTCGGTGGGCTTGATGGCGAATTCCAGCAGCGGGTTGAACACTGTGGAGCCTGCGCAGAACAGCGGTCCGGCCATCGCCGGATCGAGACCATCGGGTATTGCCAGGGCCCAGGCCCAGTGGGAACGCAGTCGATCGGCAAAGCCGCCGTTGCTGCCGATGATGGTCGGCTGTGCGGTGCGGCACAGATTATGTGAGCCTTCGATGCACGAGGAGCAATGCATGCAACTGCCCTTGTACCAGCCAATACCCACCCGTTGTCCCACTTCGAGACCGTGCACCTGTGCACCCGCGCGCACGATTCGGCCCACCACTTCGTGGCCGGGGATGAAAGGGTAGTGGCTGATGCCCCAATCGTTATCGATCAATGACTGGTCGGAGTGGCAAACGCCGCAGTACTCCACGGCGACTTCCACCTCTTCTTGCCCCAGCGGGCCGGGATCATAGCTGTAGCGCTCCAGCGGCGCGCCCGCCGCGGTGGCGGCCCAGCCGGTAAAGGTGGTGAGTTCGGTGTTGTCGCTCATGGTGTACCTCCAGATCCAGGGAAAGGGGCGGCGCACAAGCATTGTAGGAGCTAGCCAGCGGTGCGGCGTGCAGACTTGTTGGCGAAGGCGTCCTGGCAGCTGACCTGGATTTTGTTGACTGTGCACCTATCCATTCCTGCGGTAACGGCCACCTAGGGTTTCGCCCTTACGGCGAGTCACTTGGAAGAGCCTGTAGGAGCGAGCATGCTCCGGGCGGCGTTCCGACGATGGTCGTCAACGA
>NZ_JBYTEO010000116.1:0-9435 GCF_058791355.1 Pseudomonas sp. EB271-G4-1 | reverse complement strand
GCTCAATTAATGCGTCATCAGCGGAACGCGGAGCGTCCCTGGCGGCATTCCCACGCAGAGCGTGGGAACGATCAATCAACAGGCTCAGGGCCCGAGGGGACTCTTGATTAGCTGCCCACCGCAATAGGCCTTAAATAATCAGTGCGCCCCAGCAGCCTTGTTCAAATCACTCTCAGCCCATTCGGTATAAACACAGGCATCGGCAGTCGCCCAGCGCACACGCACCGGATCCCCCGCCTTCATGGGCATGCCCGCCGCGGAAAGCGCCTTGACGGTCATCGACGTACCGCCCGAAGTCACCACGCTGCACGTCTGGCTTTCCCCCAGGAAAAGCACTTCCACCACCTTGGCCGTCACTTCATTCCAACCGGCGGCCAACGGCTCCTGAGCGGCTTGCTCGAGACTCAAGGCCAGCGCCTTTTCCGGTCGCACCATCAACAGTACGTCCTGGTTGGTTTGCAGGCCGGCTGTCAGGCGGATCGACAGCGACTGCCCCTCAAACGTTGCCACGGCGTTGCCCTGGGCCTTGAGCTTGAGGAAGTTCGAGTTACCAAGGAACGAGGCGACAAAGGCATTCGGCGGATTCTGGTACAGGTCGTAACCGCTGCCCAGGCCGACGATCTTGCCGTGGCTGAAGATGGCGATGCGCTGGGACAGGCGCATGGCTTCTTCCTGGTCGTGGGTCACGTAGACGATGGTGATGCCCAGGCGCCGATGCAGCTGGCGCAGTTCGTCCTGCAAGTCTTCACGCAGTTTCTTGTCCAGTGCGCCCAGCGGTTCATCCATCAGCAGGATGCGTGGCTCGTAGACCAGCGCCCGGGCGATGGCGACCCGTTGCTGCTGGCCGCCGGAGAGTTGCGAAGGGCGGCGATGGGCGAATTGTTCAAGCTGCACCAGCTTGAGCATCGCATCGACCCGGCGATCACGCTCGGCCGGGGCCAGTTTGCGGATGGCCAGCGGGAAGGCGATGTTGTCGCGCACTGACAGGTGCGGGAACAGCGAGTAGCGCTGGAACACCATGCCGATGTCACGCTTGTGCGGCGGCACATTGACCAGCGACTGGCCGTTGACCAGGATCTCGCCGCTGCTCGGGGTTTCGAAACCGGCGAGCATCGACAGCGTCGTACTTTTACCCGAGCCGCTGGAGCCGAGGAAGGTCAGGAATTCACCGTCCTTGATGTCCAGCGAGATGTCGTCCACGGCAGCAAAGTCGCCGTAGTATTTATTCAAGTTGCGCAAGCTCACCAGGGGCTTGTCATTTTGCTGCGCGGTATCTTTGATCACTGCACTCATGTCGTACTCCTGCGCGCTCAGGCGCTGATTTCATTGCGCCGGCGCAGTGCGGCGGCGATCACCATGACCAATACCGAGAGGCCGATCAGCAGCGTCGAGGCGACGGCGATCACGGGCGTCAGGTCCTGGCGCAGGGTGGTCCACATTTTCACGGGAAGGGTTTGCAGGGTCGGGCTTGCCATCATCACGCTCAGCACCACTTCATCCCACGAGACAAGGAAGGCGAAGAGGGCGCCGGCCACCATGCCCGGGCGAATCGCCGGGAAGGTCACCTTGAATACCGCTTGCAGGCGCGAGGCGCCGCAAATCACTGCGGCATCCTCGATCGACTGGTCGAACAGCTTCAGCGAGTTGATGATCGAGATGATGGTGAACGGCAACGCGACGATGACGTGGCTGACCACGAACGCGAACATGGTTCCGGTGTAGCCCAGTTTCAGGAACAACGCGTACACCGCGACCGCAATGATCACCAGCGGCACGATCATCGGCAGGGTAAACAGGCCGTAGAGCATTTCCCGGCCCGGAAAGCGCCCGCGTACCAGGGCGAAAGCGGTCGGCAGGCCCAGGGCCACGGCAAAGAACGTGGTCAGTACCGCGACCTTGAGGCTGGCCATGGCCGCGTTCATCCAGTCGGCATTGGAGAAGAACTGGCCGTACCATTTCAGCGTCCAGCCCGGTGGTGGGAACACCAGCCACTGGGATGAGCCGAACGACAGCAGGACGATGAACACGATCGGTAGCAACAGGAACAGCCCGATCAGCCCGGTGGTGGCATACAGGCCAAAGCGCATCCGGCGGCTCATGGCATTGGGGGTCAGGAGCATGACGGCTTACCTCGCGTTGCTGGCGCCAACCGGGGATTCCGGCTGAAGCTTCAGGTAGAAGTAGAACAGCACCAGCGTAATGACGATCAGCAACGCGGCACCGGCGCTGGCCAGGCCCCAGTTGAGGAACGACTGCACCTGCTGGATGATGAACTCGGGCAGCATCATGTTCTGCGCACCACCGAGCAGGGCCGGGGTGACGTAATAACCGAGCGACATCACGAACACCATCAAGCCACCGGAGAACAGTCCCGGCCGGCACAGCGGCAGGAACACCCGGAAGAAGTTGGTCCACGGACTGGCCCCGCAGATCGAACCGGCCTGCAGGATCATCGGGTCGATGGCCTGCATGGTCGCCTGCAGCGGCAGCACGATGAACGGGATCATGATGTAGCTCATGCCGATCACCACGCCGGTGAGGTTATGCACCATCTCCAGCGGCTGATCGATGATGCCCATGGCCATCAATGCCTTGTTGATCACCCCGGAGGCTTGCAGCAACACCAGCCAGGAATAGGTGCGGGCGAGCAGGCTGGTCCACATCGACAACAGCACGATGTTCAGGATCCAGCGACCCCAGCCACGGGGCACCAACGTGATCGCCCAGGCCAGCGGGAAACCCAATAGCAGGCTGAACAGCGTCACCAGTCCGGCCACCGAGAAGGTGTTGAGCAAGACCCGGGCATACGCCGAGTTGGCGAACAGTTGCTCGTAGTTGCCCAGCCCCGGAGTCGGTTCCAGCACGCCGCGCAGCAGCAAGCCGATCAGTGGTGCGAGGAAGAACAGGCCGAGGAACAACAGGGCGGGGATCAGGTTGCTCGATCCGCGCCAGCGTTGCGCCAGGGTCGGGGTTTGCGTCATCGCAGCCGCCTTGCCGGCAGCGCTGGAGGCGCTGCCGACGGACGTGGATGGACGGGACGCGGTTACCGTCATTTTCATTTGACCAGCCATTCGTTCCACCGTGTCGCGATAGCAGGACCGTTCTTGGCCCAGTACGCGAAATCAAGAGTGATTTGATCCTTGGCGTAGGCAGTCGGCAGGTTGGGCGCCAGGGTCGAGTCCAGGCGCGCCACGCTGTCGACGTTGACCGGGGCGTAGGCGGTCAGGTTGGAGAAGTCGGCCTGGCCTTTGGCACTGCTGGCATTGGCCAGGAACTTCATCGCCGCGTCCTTGTTCTTCGAACCCTTTGGAATGACCAGGATGTCGGCCATGACCAGGTTCTGTTTCCAGCTCACGCCAACCGGCGCACCGTCTTCTTGCAGGGCATGAATGCGGCCGTTCCAGAACTGGCCCATGCTCGCTTCACCGGAGGCCAGCAGCTGTTGCGACTGAGCGCCGCCGCCCCACCAGACGATGTCTTTCTTGATGGTGTCGAGCTTCTTGAAGGCGCGGTCCAGGTCCAGTGGGTAGAGCTTGTCGGCGGCGACGCCATCGGCCAGCAGCGCCAGCTCCAGCACGCCAGGACTTGGCCATTTATACAGGGCGCGTTTGCCGGGGTAGGTCTTGGTGTCGAACAGCGCGGACCAGTCCTGGGGTTTGTTGGCACCCAACTTGCCTTCGTTGTAGCCGAGGACGAAGGAGAAGAAGAACGAGCCGACGCCGTGATCGGAGACGAATCGCGGGTCGATCTTGTCGCGATCGATGACTTTGAAATCGAGGGGTTCGAGCAGGCCTTCGGAGGCCGCGCGCAAGGCGAAGTCAGCTTCGACGTCGACCACGTCCCACTGCACGTTGCCGCTTTCGACCATGGCCTTGAGCTTGCCGTAGTCGGTGGGGCCATCCTGGACCACGGTGATGCCGCTGGCCTTGCTGAACGGATCGGCCCAAGCCTGCTTCTGTGCATCCTGGGTGCTACCGCCCCAGCTGACGAAGTTGACGCTTTCAGCAGCCGTTGCCATATGACTGACCGTGGCCAACAAGCCTGCGAACAGTACTGCGGATGCACGTTTGTTCAACACCATTTTCACGCCCTCATTTGTTGTGTTTTTGAGCGGGCTTGGTAATGCCCGCCTATCGGGAGCAGTAGGTCCATCTGGCCTTGAAAGGCGACCGTGCCAAGGGCTGTTGTGAGTGCTTTCCCTCGCGGGTGCGCTTGGCTAAATCGTCCGGTCTATGGAATATCATATTATGGTATTCCAAACTTTGTGCAAGCACTTTGCCTTACCGGCTATCAGCCAAAAATGCTTTTTTCGAGCTGCGGGGCGTACCCGGTACCGCGCAAACATCGCAATCCTTGTGGGAGCGAGCCCGCTCGCGAAGAGGGCGTGTCAGTTGACACACATGTTGCCGGGTACATCGCCTTCGCGAGCAGGCTCGCTCCCACAGGGGACTACACAAATCCGAGGATCACTGTGTGAACGGGATGCTTTCCACCACTTCCAGGTCATACCCGGTCAAACCTGCATATTTGAGCGGCGGCCCCAGATGCCTCAGCTTGCCCACGCCGAGGTTCTGCAGGATCTGCGCACCGGTGCCGACTTCCGAATAGATCCGCGACTGCGAACGGCTGAACTGCCGCGGCGCCTGGGTCAATTGCGGCACCCGCTCCAGCAACGCTTGCGACGATTCGTGGTTGGCCAGGACCACCACGACGCCGCGACCTTCCTCAGCCACTCGCTGCAAAGCCGCCCACAACGTCCAGTTCGAAGGGCCGCTGTATTCGGCGCCGACCAGGTCGCGCAACGGGTCGATGACGTGCACGCGCACCAGCGTCGCTTCCTCGCGGCGCAGATCACCCATGACCATTGCCATGTGGACACCGCCTTCGATGCGATCCTCAAAGGTGATCAGACGAAAGGTGCCATGCACCGTCGGCAGCTCGCGCTCGCCGATGCGCACCACCGTGTGCTCGGTACTTAAACGATAGTGGATCAGGTCGGCGATGGTGCCGATCTTGATTCCGTGTTTTCGCGCGAACACTTCCAGGTCCGGGCGGCGGGCCATGGTGCCGTCATCGTTCATCACTTCGACGATCACCGAGGCGGGGGTAAAACCGGCCAGGCGCGCCAGGTCGCAACCGGCTTCGGTATGGCCGGCGCGGGTCAATACGCCACCCTCCCGGGCACGCAGGGGGAAGATGTGGCCGGGCTGCACGATATCGGCGGCACTCGCGCCATGGGCAACGGCAGCGGCCACGGTACGCGCCCGGTCGGCGGCGGAGATGCCGGTGGTCACGCCAACAGCCGCTTCGATCGATACGGTGAATGCGGTACTGAACACGCTGCCATTGCTTGGCACCATCTGCTCGAGGCCCAAGCGCTGGCAATGCTCGTCGGTCAAGGTCAGGCAGATCAGGCCGCGCGCTTCACGGGCCATGAAGCTGATGGCTTCGGCGCTGCAGCGGTCGGCGGCCAGCAGCAGGTCGCCTTCATTTTCCCGGTCCTCGTCGTCCACCAGGAGCACCATCTTGCCTTGGCGGTAGTCTTCGATGATTTCTTCGATGCTGTTGAAGGCCATTTGGGGATTCTCGATGTTTGATGGAGATATATTGTGGTATACCATAATACAACACAAGCAGAGAGGTCACTATGAAGGCGTACTGGATTGCTCACGTGGATATCACCGACCCCGATCAATACAGCCAATACACCCAGCGGGCACCGCAGGCGTTTGCCCAATACGGTGGTCGGATAATGGCGCGTGGCGGGCGCAGCGAAGCGATGGAAGGTCGGTCGACGCCGCAACGCAGCGTGGTGATCGAATTTGATTCCTACGAACAGGCGCTGGCCTGCTATCGATCCGATCTGTATCAGGAGGCGAAAGGGCACCGCGAAGGCGTGGCGAAGGCAGAGGTGATCATTGTCGAAGGAATCGCCCCGGCATAACCCTGTAGGAGCTGCCGCAGGCTGCGATCTTTTGATCTTGATCTTCGGGGAGCCTTCAGGGCGCCAAAGATCAAAAGATCGCAGCCTGCGGCAGCTCCTACAGTGATTGTGTCGCGTTCTGTCAGCGGATGAAGTGAATCTTGCCGCTATCGTCGTTGCCGATGTAGATCCCGTAGACCCCGGCCTGCCGCTCCTCGATGTAGCGTTCGAGAATCTGCCGGATTGCCGGGTAGTAGATGCTGTCCCAGGGAATGTCCTCGGGCGCGAAGAATTTGTAGTCGAGGGTTTCCGGTCCGTACTGCCCGGTGATCTCCAGCGCGATGGCGCGGAAGATGATGTACACCTCGCAGATTGTAGGCACGCTGAAGATCGAGTAGGGCGACAGGATTTCCGCGCGCACGCCGCTCTCTTCCCAGACCTCGCGCAACGCCGCCTGCTCGGTGGTCTCACCACCTTCCATGAAGCCCGCCGGCAAGGTCCAGGTGCCGGGGCGCGGAGGGATTGCGCGTTGGCACAGCAAGTACTTGCCGTCCTGCTCGATGATGCAGCCGGCAATGATTTTCGGATTGACGTAGTGGATGTAGCCGCAGCCGCGGCACATCAGGCGCTCGTGCGTATCGCCCGGTGGCAACTGTGACTTGAGGTCATTGCTGCCGCACCTTGGACAATAGCTCGGGCTGAACATGATCAACGACCTATGCGGGGTTCTTTGAGGGCGATGGGCTGGGTGATCTCGGGGATCGCCCCGGTTTCTTCCTGCTTGCGCTTGAGGTAATCGAGGGCGACGGTGGCGGCGGCCCGAACGTGGTCGACGCAAGCCTGGTGGGCGGCCAGGGGATCGCCGCTCTTGATCGCTTCGACCATGCGTTCCATTTCCTGGTTGCTGGCGCCGCGACGGTTTTCCTGGGACACCGAAGTCGCGCGCAGGTAGCTGATGCGCGCCTGCAGTTGACGCAACTGGGTCGCGGCGACATGGTTGCCAGAGCCTTCGAGCAGGACGTCGTAGAAACCTTGCACGGAGTCGATGACCTGTTGCAGTTCGCCTTCCTTCAAGGCCTGGCGGTTTTCTTCCAGGGCCTTTTCCAGGGCCTTGATGTCCTTGGCCTTGGCACGCAGGGTGAACAGTTGAACGATCAGGCCTTCCAGTACGCAACGCAGCTCATAGATATCGACGGCATCGGCCAGGGTGATGATCGCTACCCGAGGGCCCTTGGCATCGGCGAACTCCACCAGGCCTTCGGATTCAAGGTGACGCAGCGCTTCGCGCACCGAAGTGCGGCTCACGCCCAGGCGATCGCACAGATCGCGTTCGACCAGTCGATCTCCCGGCAGAAGCTGGAAGTTCATGATGGCGCTTCGCAGTTTATCCAGCACGATTTCGCGCAGGGTAACGGGGTTGCGATTGACCTTGAAGCTGTCGTCGAGTGGCAGGCGTTTCATGGGGTCCGCTCTGAATGTGGCTGTCCATGCAAAAAGAGCACTTTGATCGTAATAATCCTAGTGCTCGTTCAGTCAGATAGCCAAGGGTTAACTGGAGGCCTCGGCATCGGCTTCGGCGAACGCTTCACGGGCGAGCCGGAAACTGTCCACGGCCGCGGGGACACCGCAATAAATACCGACCTGAAGCAGAATTTCGCGTATTTGTTCACGACTCAGCCCGTTACGCAAGGCACCACGCACGTGCAGCTTGAGTTCGTGAGGCCGATTGAGGGCCGAAATCATCGCCAAGTTTATCATGCTGCGCTCTTTAAGCGACAAACCCTCACGCCCCCACACGTGGCCCCAGCAGTACTCGGTGACCATTTCCTGCAGGGGGCGGGTGAAGTCATCGGCGTTTTCGATGGAGCGGTTCACATAGGCTTCGCCCAGCACCTGGGTGCGGATCTTCAAGCCTTTTTCGTACTTTTCGTTACTCACTTCAGAGCCCGCCCATTAGTGTGTATTTGAGTTCCAGATAATCCTCGATGCCGTACTTGGAGCCTTCACGACCCAGGCCCGAGGATTTGATCCCGCCAAACGGCGCGACTTCGGTGGAAATCAGTCCTTCGTTGATCCCGACCATGCCGTATTCCAGCGCCTCACTCATGCGCCAGGCGCGGCCCAGGTCGTGGGTGTAGCAGTAGGCAGCGAGGCCGAATTCGGTGTCGTTGGCCATCTGCACGGCCTGCGCCTCGCTGGTGAAACGAAACACCGCGGCGAGAGGGCCGAAGGTCTCATCCCGGGCAACTTTCATCTGCGTGGTGACGCCGGACAATACCGTTGGCTGGAAAAAGCCGTGGCCCAGCGCATGACGTTCGCCACCGCAAACCAACCGGGCACCTTGCGCCAGTGCGTCCAGCACATGGTCTTCAACCTTGGCCACGGCGCGCTCGTTGATCAGCGGACCCTGGGTGACGCCGTCAGTGAAACCACTGCCCACCTTGAGCTGCGACACCCGCTCGGCCAGGCGCGCAACAAAGGCGTCGTGTATGCCGTCTTGCACCAGGAAGCGATTGACGCAGACGCAGGTCTGGCCAGCATTGCGAAACTTGGCAATCATCGCGCCTTCTACCGCACGCTCAAGGTCGGCATCGTCGAAGACAATGAACGGTGCGTTGCCGCCCAGTTCCAGCGAAACTTTCTTCAGCGTCGGCGCGCACTGCGCCATCAGCAACTTGCCAATCGCCGTGGAGCCGGTGAACGACAGTTTGCGCACCAATGGGCTTGCCGTCAGCTCAGCGCCGATGGCGATGGCATCGCCGGTGATCACGTTAAAAATACCCGCAGGAATGCCGGCCTGTTCGGCCAGCGCCGCCATGGCCAGCGCCGAGAATGGCGTCTCCGGTGCCGGCTTGACGATGCACGGACAACCGGCGGCCAGCGCCGGGCCGGCCTTGCGGGTGATCATCGCTGCGGGGAAGTTCCACGGCGTGATGGCCGCGACGACACCGATCGGTTCCTTGCTGACGACGATGCGCGCATCGCCCTTGTGGCTGGGAATCGTGTCGCCATAGATGCGCTTGGCTTCTTCGGCGAACCACTCGATGAAACTGGCGGCGTAGAGGATTTCACCCTTGGCTTCGGCCAACGGCTTGCCTTGTTCAAGGGTCAGGATTTCGGCAAGGGCATCGGCGTTTTCCAGCATCAGCGCGTGCCAGCGCTTGAGGGTGTTGCTGCGCTCCTTGGCGGTCAGGGCGCGCCAGGCCGGCCAGGCGTTGTTGGCGGCAACGATGGCTTGGCGGGCGTGCTCAGTGCCAAGGTTCGGCACGCTACCGATGAGTTCACCGGTGGCGGGGTTGAAGATGTCCTGTCGCGCCCCATCGGGCGCATCCAGCCACTGGCCATCGATGTAGGCCTGCTGGCGGAACAGTTGCGAGGCTGCTGGGCTCATGCCGGCTCCTGGAGAAACATAAAAGACCTACGCGGGCCCCTGTGGGGGGGGGGGGGGGGGGGGGGGGGGGGGGGGGGGGGGGGGGGGGGGGGGGGGGGGGGGGGGGGGGGGGGGGGGGGGG
>NZ_JBYTEO010000115.1:1346-9897 GCF_058791355.1 Pseudomonas sp. EB271-G4-1 | reverse complement strand
CTCCTACAGGGGAATGCGTTCTCCTGTAGGAGCTGCCGCAGGCTGCGATCTTTTTTGTTAGAATGTTCAGCGCGTCGCTCCTGCGGCGCGTTTTTTTTCGCATCCGGTTCACCCCTTACGAGGGTAGCCACCTGGAGATTTACCCATGACACAACAGATTGTCGTGGCGGCACTGTATAAGTTCGTCACCCTGCAAGATTACGTCGCCATGCGCGAGCCCCTGCTCAAGGCCATGGTCGACAACGGCATCAAAGGCACGCTGCTGATCGCCGAAGAAGGCATCAACGGCACCGTGTCCGGCAGCCGCGAAGGCATCGACGGGCTGATGGCCTGGCTCAAGAACGACCCGCGCATGGACGACATCGACCATAAAGAGTCGTACTGCGACGAGCAGCCGTTCTACCGCACCAAGGTCAAGCTCAAGAAAGAGATCGTGACCCTGGGCGTTGAAGGCGTGGACCCGAACAAGAAAGTCGGCACCTACGTCGATCCGCAGGACTGGAATGCGCTGATCAGCGATCCGGAAGTCCTGTTGATCGATACTCGCAATGACTATGAAGTCTCGATTGGCACCTTTGAAGGTGCAATTGACCCGAAAACCACCAGTTTTCGCGAGTTTCCCGACTACATCAAAGCCAACTTCGACCCGACCGTGCACAAGAAGGTGGCGATGTTCTGCACCGGCGGCATTCGTTGTGAAAAAGCGTCGAGCTACATGCTCAGCGAGGGCTTCGATGAGGTCTACCACCTCAAGGGTGGCATCCTGAAATACCTCGAGGAGGTGCCTCAGGAAGAAACCAAGTGGCAGGGCGACTGCTTCGTGTTCGACAACCGCGTGACGGTTCGCCACGACCTTAGCGAAGGCGACTACGATCAATGTCATGCCTGTCGCACACCGGTCAGCGTCGAAGATCGCGCCTCCGAGCATTATGTGGCCGGGATCAGTTGCCCGCATTGCTGGAATACGCTGAGCGAGAAAACCCGTCGCAGCGCCATCGACCGGCAAAAGCAGATCGAACTGGCCAAGGCACGCAACATGCCGCACCCGATCGGCTACAACTACAAGCAAGCATCCACCGAGGCCTGAACCATGTCTGCACGCCTGCTCTATGTGATGGACCCGATGTGTTCCTGGTGCTGGGGCTTCGCGCCGGTGGCCAACGCGTTGGTCGAGCAGGCGCAAGCCGCAGGCGTGGACGTGCACCTGGTGGTAGGTGGTTTGCGCACCGGCAGTGGTTCGGCCCTGGAGCCGACCACCCGCCGTTATATTCTGGAGCACTGGCAGGCGGTCAACGAGGCCACGGGGCAACCCTTCAAGCTCGACGGCGCGTTGCCCGACGGCTTCGTCTATGACACCGAGCCGGCCTGCCGGGCGTTGGTGACGGCACGCGGCCTGGCACCGGATTGCGCGTGGAAGCTGCTGGGATTGATCCAGCATGCGTTTTACGCCGAAGGCCGCGATGTCACCCACGCCAGCGTTCTGGTGGAGTTGGCGGAACAGGCCGGGCTGCCGCGCATCGAGTTCGCCGCCGCTTTCGACCGTGCCGATACGCACGCCGCGACGGCTGCCGATTTCACCTGGGTCCAGGACCTTGGCATCGCCGGTTTCCCGACGTTGCTGGCTGAACGCAATGGTCAATTGGCGTTGCTGACCAATGGCTACCAGCCGCTTGGCGTCCTGTCCCCCTTGCTCGGTCGCTGGCTGGAGCGTGCCGCCTGTGCATGATCCCGCCAACGACACCCCAACCGTTAAACGTGTCGACCGGCTGAGCTGGGCAGAAATCCGTCGTCTGGCTCTTCATCACAAGAAATCCCTGTGGATCGCCAACGGTGTAGCCGTGTTGGCGACCCTGTGCAGCGTACCTATTCCCTTGCTCCTGCCATTGCTGGTAGACGAAGTGTTGCTGGGGCACGGCGACGCCGCGCTGAAAATCATGAACCTGGCGCTGCCCGAGGCCTGGCAGAAAGCCGCGGGCTACATCGGCCTGATGCTGGTGGTGACCCTGGCCCTGCGGTGCGCGGCATTGCTGTTCAACGTGGTGCAGGCGCGCTTGTTCGCCTCCTTGGCCAAGGACATCGTCTACCGTATTCGCATCCGTCTGATCGAACGCCTCAAGCGTATTTCGCTGGGGGAATACGAAAGCCTGGGCAGCGGCACGGTGACCACGCACCTGGTGACCGATCTCGACACCCTGGACAAGTTTGTCGGCGAAACCCTCAGTCGTTTCCTGGTGGCCATGCTGACGCTGGTCGGCACCGCGGGCATTCTGGTGTGGATGCACTGGCAGCTGGCGCTGCTGATCCTGTTGTTCAATCCGCTGGTGATCTACGCCACGGTGCAATTGGGCAAGCGGGTCAAGCACCTGAAGAAACTCGAGAACGACAGCACCTCGCGCTTCACCCAGGCATTGACCGAAACCCTGGACGCGATCCAGGAAGTGCGCGCCGGTAACCGCCAGGGCTTTTTCCTCGGTCGTTTGGGGCGACGCGCCCGGGACGTTCGCGATTATGCGGTGAACTCGCAATGGAAAACCGATGCGTCGAACCGGGCCAGCGGTTTGTTGTTCCAGTTCGGCATCGATATTTTTCGTGCTGCAGCGATGCTTACCGTGCTGTTTTCCGACCTGTCCATCGGCCAGATGCTCGCGGTATTCAGCTACCTGTGGTTCATGATCGGTCCGGTCGAGCAGCTGCTGAATTTGCAGTACGCGTATTACGCCGCCGGCGGCGCATTATCGCGGATCAACGAGCTGCTTGCCCGGGCTGATGAGCCGCAATACCCAGGCGGTGTCGACCCGTTCAAAGGTCGCGAAACCGTTGGCATCGAAGTCCAGGGATTGAGTTTCGGCTATGGCGACGAACTGGTCTTGAACCAGATGGATCTGTCGATCGCTCCCGGTGAAAAAGTCGCGATCGTCGGTGCCAGCGGTGGCGGCAAAAGCACACTGGTGCAGTTGCTGCTGGGCTTGTACACGCCGCTGGCGGGGACCATCCGTTTCGGCGGTTCGACCCAGCAGGAGATCGGCCTGGAGACCGTGCGCGAAAATGTCGCCGTGGTCCTGCAACACCCGGCGCTGTTCAACGACACGGTGCGCGCAAACCTGACCATGGGGCGTGAGCGCAGCGACGAGGCTTGCTGGCAAGCGCTGGAAATCGCCCAACTGCACACCACTGTACGCGAGTTGCCCAATGGCCTGGACAGCATCGTCGGGCGTTCCGGCGTGCGCTTGTCCGGCGGCCAGCGCCAACGCCTGGCCATTGCGCGGATGGTATTGGCCGACCCCAAGGTGGTGATTCTCGACGAGGCCACCTCGGCCCTGGATGCCGCCACCGAATACAACCTGCACCAGGCGCTGGCGCGGTTCTTGAGCCATCGCACCACGTTAATCATTGCGCACCGCTTGTCCGCGGTGAAACAGGCCGACCGGGTGCTGGTGTTTGATGGCGGTCAGATCGCCGAGGATGGCGACCATCAGCAGCTGATTGCCGATGGTGGCTTGTACGCCAAGCTTTATGGGCATTTGCAGCAACACTGAGTCAGTGCCAGGCACCTCGAGTGGACTTTCCTGCAAGAGGAGGAGGGTTGGCGCTTGCTGGGATGCGGAAGGCCCCCTAGTCTAGCTGTAGCGATCACGTGGATGATGATCTGGCAGTGCTAAACAAAGGGACCTCATGAATCAAGCGCGGACTCTCGGAACGCCACGGTTGCTGGGCATCGTCTGGCCTTTTATTGCCGTTGTGTTATTTCAGGCCCTGTTGGGGGGCGTCAGTCTTTATGTATTGTCGGCGGTGCGCGGTTATGTTGCCGGCGAAAGCCTGTGGTCCAAGGGCCAGAAGGACGCGATCTATTACCTCAACCTGTATGCCGACAGTCGCGATGAGAGCAAATTCCTCAAGTATCAGGAGGCCATTGCCGTCCCTCAGGGCGGGCATGAGCTGCGTCTGGCACTTGACCAGCAGCCACCCGATATCGAAGCGGCCAGGCTGGCGATTCTCAAGGGTGGCAACCACCCCGATGACGTTCCCAGCCTGATCTGGCTTTACCTCAACTTTCGCCATTTCAGCTACCTCGAGAAAGCCATCGATCGCTGGACCGTGGGTGATGCGTACCTTGATCAGCTCGATGATGTCGCCAGGGACATGCACCAGCACATCAGCATCAAGCCGGCCCATCCTGACGACATCCAGCGCTGGAAAGAACAGATTTTCGATATCAACAACGGGGTGACGCCGGCGGCGAAGGCCTTCAGCGATGCCCTTGGCGAAGGCTCGCGGATGATCATGCGCCTGCTACTGGCAACGAATCTGGCCACCGCCCTCGGCCTGATCGCCCTGGCGCTGCTGCGCACACATAAGCTGCTCAAGCAGCGGCACGCTTTTGCCGACGCCCTGCAGCTGGAGAAGGAGCGGGCGCAAATCACCCTGCAATCGATTGGCGACGCGGTGATCACCACCAATGTCGAGGGCGCGATCGCCTACATGAATCCGGCCGCCGAAGCCTTGACCCACTGGAAAGCCGAACAGGCGAGCGGGTTGCCGCTGGCGGCGCTGTTTAATCTGCTGGATGACAATGCCCAAGCCGATGGTTTTACCTTGATCGAGCACATCCTGAGCGGTCAGCTCAGTGGCGGCAGCGAACATTCCAAGCTCATTCAGCGCCTTGATGGCAGCACGGTGTCGGTCACCCTGGTCGGGGCGCCGATCCGCAATGCCGGGAAGGTCAGCGGTGCCGTGCTGGTGCTGCATGACATGACCCAGGAGCGGCAATACATTGCCAATCTCTCCTGGCAGGCGACCCATGATGCGCTGACCGGGCTCGCCAACCGCCGCGAGTTCGAATTCCGTCTGGAACAGGCGCTGCAGGGCCTGACGCGACAATCGGGGCGCCACGCCTTGATGTTCCTCGACCTGGATCAGTTCAAGTTGGTCAACGACACCAGCGGACACGCGGCGGGTGACGAGTTGCTGCGGCATATCTGTGCGCTGTTGCAATCCGGATTGCGCGAGGGCGACACCCTGGCCCGGTTGGGCGGCGACGAGTTTGGCATCCTGCTGGAGAACTGTGCTCCGCAGGCAGCTGAAAAAATTGCCGAGGGGTTGCGCCAGACCGTGCAGAACCTGCACTTCGTCTGGAAGGGGCGGCCGTTCGTGACCACCGTGAGCATCGGCCTGGTGCACATCAATGCCCATCCGACCACCCTGGAAGTCTCGCTGCGCGCGGCTGACATGGCCTGCTACATGGCCAAGGAAAAGGGCCGCAACCGGGTTCAGGTATATCACGCCGACGACTCGGAGCTGTCCCTGCGCTTTGGCGAGATGGCCT
Organism: Pseudomonas sp. EB271-G4-1; assembly: GCF_058791355.1. NCBI lineage: Bacteria > Pseudomonadati > Pseudomonadota > Gammaproteobacteria > Pseudomonadales > Pseudomonadaceae > Pseudomonas > Pseudomonas sp. EB271-G4-1. Next base: position 4,574 of record NZ_JBYTEO010000115.1, on the reverse strand, counting down.
GGGTGCAGCGCTTGCACATGGCCCTGGAAGAAGACCGTTTTTGTCTGTACGCCCAGGAAATCGCGCCGCTTGGTCATGTCGAACAAGGTGGCGGGCATATCGAAATCCTGCTGCGTCTGCATGATGAAGCGGGTCGCATGATATTGCCGGACAGTTTTATTCCGGCAGCAGAACGCTATGGCTTGATGACGACCCTGGATCGTTGGGTTGTAAAGAACGTGTTCAAGATCATTGCCCAATGTATGGCCGAAAAGCACAACGAGCCTTTAGCGATGTGTGCGATTAATCTGTCAGGCACAACTATAGGAGATGAAGCGTTCCTGGACTTCCTGCGTCAACAGTTCATTAGTTACGCCATACCACCTGAAATAATTTGTTTTGAAATCACTGAAACCAGCGCCATTTCCAATCTGGCGAGTGCAATTAAATTTATTAACGAACTCAAAGGTTTAGGGTGTCTGTTTTCCCTGGATGACTTTTGCGCCGGTATGTCCTCGTTCGCATACTTGAAACATTTGCCTGTAGACTTCCTGAAGATCGACGGGAGTTTCGTAAAGGATATGCTGGACGACCCGATTAACCGCGCCATGGTCGAAGTGATCAACCACATCGGTCATGTCATGGGTAAGCGTACGATTGCCGAGTTTGTTGAAACGCCCCAGATCGAGCAGGCATTGCTGGATATCGGAGTTGATTACGCTCAAGGGTATGTCATTGAACGCCCGCATCTGTTTACCTGCGATAGCTTGAAAAGTCGTCCAGCCAGGCCGCAGCCCCTGTTGTTCAAGGCGCCCGGCACGTTCCGTTGAAGTCTCTCGTTGATCGGAACAATCACAATCAAAAGGAGCCCGACAGTGATCGAGACATTCAACCGAACCGGACCACTCATGGAAGCTGCAAGTTATCCCGACTGGGCCCAGCGCCTGATTCAGGATTGCAGCGCGAGTAAGCGCCGGGTTGTAGAGCACGAACTGTATCAGCGCATGCGAGATAACAGACTCAGTGCCAAGACGATGCGCCAGTACCTTATCGGGGGCTGGCCCGTGGTCGAACAGTTCGCGTTATACATGGCGCAGAACCTGACCAAGACCCGTTTTGCCCGCCACCCGGGCGAGGACATGGCGCGTCGCTGGTTGATGCGCAACATCCGTGTCGAACTCAACCACGCCGACTACTGGGTGAACTGGAGCCGTGCCCACGGCGTCAGCCTGGAAGATCTGCAGGCGCAGCAGGTGGCCCCCGAGCTTCACGCCTTGAGCCATTGGTGCTGGCACACCAGTTCCGCCGATTCGCTGATCGTTGCCATTGCTGCCACCAACTACGCCATCGAAGGCGCGACCGGTGAGTGGTCGGCGGTGGTCTGTTCCAATGGTCTGTACGCGGCAGCCTTCCCGGAGGAGGATCGCAAGCGGGCCATGAAATGGTTGAAGATGCACGCCCAGTATGACGATGCCCACCCTTGGGAAGCGCTGGAAATCATCTGCACCCTGGCCGGGATGAATCCGAGTAAGTCATTGCAAATCGAATTGCGCCAGGCCGTGTGCAAGAGCTACGACTATATGTTCCTGTTCCTGGAGCGTTGCATGCAGTTGGAGCATTCGGAAAAGGCCTCGGTGATGCGTGAGCGATTGGAGATGGCCGAAAGCTGACAGATTGCGTTCATGAAAAAGCCCGCCCCTGGTGACAGGAGGCGGGCTTTTTTGCAGATGGGCTGTAGTCAGGCGCTGACTTTAAGCCCCACCAGGCCGGTGATGATCAATGCCACACTGGCCAGGCGGACCAGCGCCATGGATTCGCCAAACAAAATGATTCCGGCAATCACGGTGCCGACTGCACCCACTCCGGTCCAGATCGCATAGGCCGTGCCCAGCGGCAACTCCTTCATCGCAAGGCCGAGCAAGCCAAGGCTGATGGCCATGGCGGCAACGGTCAATGCCGTAGGGAGAGGGCGGCTGAAACCATCGGTGTACTTGAGGCCAACGGCCCAGCCGACTTCGAACAAGCCGGCGAAAAACAGAATGATCCAGGACATGGAAGACCTCCATCCATTGACGGGGTCGTCCCCAAGGTTAATGACTCGATCGAGCCGCGAGGTCGTCCTCGCGTTGCGCAATATAGTGCCCAGCATTAACCCTGGGATCAAGTTTCGGTTCAGTCGGTCGCCTGTCGCGCGGCGACTTCACGATCCTGCTTCTCGCTCATGCGACGGAAATACGTCGAGAGCAACGCCCCGGAAATGTTGTGCCAGACACTGAACAACGCGCTCGGTACCGCCGCCAAAGGCGAAAAGTGCGCACTGGCCAAGGCGGCGCCCAGCCCTGAGTTCTGCATGCCGACTTCCAGCGCCAGGGATTTGCGCTGGGCCAGTGGCAATTTGAACAGGCGCCCGGTGAAGTAACCCAGCAGGTAACCAAAGCTGTTGTGCAGCATGACCACGGCCATGATCAACAGGCCCGATTCGGCAATTTTCGCCTGGCTGGCGGCCACCACGGCGGTGACGATGATCACGATGCTCACCACCGAAACCAGAGGCAACACGTCCACAGCGTGGCGAACCTTGTCGCCGAGCAGTCGCTGGGCAGCGACACCCAGTACGATCGGCAGCAGCACTACCTGGAGAATCGACCAGAACAGCTCCATGAACGACACCGGCAGCCAGGCCGAAGCCAGCAGCCAGATCAAGGCGGGTGTCAGGAGCGGAGCGAGGAGGGTGGTCACGGCAGCGATGGCCACCGACAACGCCAGGTCGCCGCGTGCCAGCCAAGTCATCACGTTCGACGAGGTGCCGCTTGGGCAGCAACCGACCAGAATCACGCCGACGGCAATCTCCGGGGGCAAATGGAACGCCTGGCAGAGCAACCACGCCACGCCAGGCATGATCACGAAATGCGCCACCACGCCCAAGGCCACGCGCCACGGGTGGCGGGCGACCTCGGCGAAGTCGTCGAGCTTGAGGGTCAGGCCCATGCCGAACATCACCAACCCCAGCAACGGCACGATGGCGCCCTTGAGGCCGATGAACCAGGCCGGCTGCAGGAATGCCACGACGGCGAAAATCAGTACCCAGTAGGCGAAGGTGTTACCGACAAAACGACTCAATGCAGCCAGTGCACGCATGGCCAGATCCTTATTGTAAGAAAGCGTTAGGGAGCTAAGCATACGCTGCTCGCAAAAAAAGATCGCAGCCTGCGGCAGCTCCTACAATGTGTGCGATATTTGCGTTAATCA
>NZ_JBYTEO010000115.1:0-1336 GCF_058791355.1 Pseudomonas sp. EB271-G4-1 | reverse complement strand
GTGGCAGCTCCGAAAAGGAAACGCATTCCAATGTAGGAGCTGCCGCAGGCTGCGATCTTTTTGCAGGCGCCGCCGATTTCGATAATCAGATGCCTTGCGGAGTCTCTTCCCCACCCAACGCCTCGACCAGCGCCGGCAGGAAATCACCGAACGTCAGCATCATCAGGGTGAAGCTGGCATCCAGTTGGCCGAGGGCTTCATCGCCACCGTCCTGTTCCGCCTGGTCTTGCAGCAGGTCTTCGAACTTCAGGCGCTTGACCACCATCTTGTCGTCGAGGACGAAGGACAGCTTGTCCTGCCAGGCCAGCGACAATTGAGTGACCACCTTGCCGGTGCTCAGGTGTAGCTGGATTTCTTCGCTCGTCAGGTCCTGACGCTTGCAACGCACGATGCCGCCGTCTTCGTGGGTGTCGCGCAGTTCGCACTCGTCCAGCACAAAGAAGTCGTCTGCGGCTTTCTGGGTGGTGACCCACTCGGTCATGGTCGCTGTCGGGGACATTTTCACAGTCAGTGGGCGCACCGGCAGTGTGCCGATCACTTCCCGCAGGGTGGACAGCAGGTCCTCGGCGCGCTTCGGGCTGGCCGAGTTAACCAGGATCAGGCCCTGTTTCGGCGCGATGGCGGCGAACGTCGAGGAGCGACGGATAAAGGCGCGCGGCAGGAAGGCCTGGATGATTTCATCCTTGATCTGGTCGCGTTCCTTTTTATAGACCTTGCGCATTTGCTCGGCCTCGATCTCTTCGACCTTTTCCTTCACTGCATCACGCACGACGCTGCCCGGCAGAATGCGCTCTTCCTTGCGCGCGCTGATCAGCAGGAAATCACCGCTGACGTGCACCAGCGGGGCATCTTCGCCCTTGCCGAACGGTGCGACGAAACCGTAGGTGGTCAACTCCTGGCTTGCACATGGACGCGCCAGCTTGGTGGCCAGTGCAGTCTCCAACGCCTCGGCATCAACAGGCAGATCTTGGGTCAGGCGATAGATAAGCAGGTTTTTGAACCACATGGGGTAAGTCTCTCCTTATATACAAAGGCGGGCATTATTGTCCTCCGTGTGCCATAGGCCAACCCTTCTCTAAGCCTTTGGAAGGCATCAGAAAATTAATTAAAAAAGTGCTTGCCAGAGGTAGGGGCGCTCCGTAGAATGCGCGCCACACCGAAGCGAAGGGTGATTAGCTCAGCTGGGAGAGCGTCTGCCTTACAAGCAGAATGTCGGCGGTTCGATCCCGTCATCACCCACCATTCGTTTCAAGTGTTTAGCGCAGCGGTAGTTCAGTCGGTTAGAATACCGGCCTGTCACGCCGGGGGTCGCGGGTTCGAGTCCCGTCCGCTGCGC